>NZ_JBHVKN010000038.1:0-33142 GCF_042798075.1 Nocardioides sp. NPDC057772 | reverse complement strand
GACCTCAGCCCTCGTCCTCCCCCAGGATGGAGCGCAGGCGCTTCGGCGCCGGGCCCGACTCGTTGACGGCGGCCGCCATGACGGGCGCCTGCGACTCAGCCGAGTTGTTCAGCGCGTCGAGCTGCTGCGTGAAGTAGCTCTTCAGGCGCGAACGGTATTCACGCTCGAAGTTGCGCAGCGTGTCGACCTCGGTGGTCAGGTTGTCCTTCTCACGCTCCAGCTCACCGAAGAGCTGCTGACGTCGCTCGGCGGTCTCGCTGTCGAGCATCTGCGCACGGGTGCGCGCGTCGGCCTCCATGCGGTCGGCCTTCGCCTTCGACTCCGCCTCGAGGCGCTCGGCCTTGGTGCGGGCCTCGGCGACGATCTTGTCGGCGTCGTTCTTGGCCGTGTCGATGAGCGCGTCGTGGTTGCGCGTGGCCAGCTCGAGCAGTCGCGCCGCGGCGTTGGAGGCCTCCGGCACGGTCTCGACCCGGATCGTCTCGATGCCGCCGGTCTGCGGTGCCTCCTGGTACATCGGCATCTGGTGCGAGACCGGCTCGGGGGCCGGCATCGCCTCCGGAGCAGGCGGCTCGGGAGCCATCGGGAAGGACGGACCCCCACCCGACTGCGCAGATGCCAACTTCCCGCGAAGGTCGTCGTTCTCCCGGGTGAGACGTGCCAGTTCGGCCTCGACCTCGTCGAGGAACTGATCCACCTCGCCCATGTCGTAGCCCTCGCGGAGCCGGACGGGAGTAAAGCGCTTGTTGCTCACGTCCTCTGGCGTCAGCGGCATGACCTCACCCATTCATTACTCGGTTGACTCAGACGTACGGACTGCACCGCCGGGGGGCGGCATCAGGTTAATGCTGTCGAAACTCTAGCGCCTGTCCGTAGACATGCCAGATGCGGACCGCATCCAGGCACCCATAGACAGATGTCGAAGGCCTCAGCTCTGGTTGAAGAAGCCGCCCTCAACGATCCTCTGCTTGGCCTCGGCCGTGACCGAAACGTTCGCAGGTGAGATAAGAAACACCTTGTTGGTGACCCTCTCGATGTTCCCATAGGTAGCAAAGATCAAGCCCGCCGCAAAGTCGACAAGCCGCTTTGCGTCCGCATCGTCCATCTCGGTGAGGTTCATGATCACCGGCGTGCCGTCGCGGTAGTTCTCGCCGACCTGACGCGCTTCGTTGTAGGACGTCGGGGTCAGCGTGATGATCTTGGAAAGCTCTGCCACTGCAGGCACCACCGTTGCTCGTCGCCGCTCGGAAAGGTCAGCAACCGGGGCCGGACGGGACTGCCTCGATCGCACCGGCGCCTTGACGGCCTCGTGGGAGCGGGTCTCGTCGTCATCACCCTCGTAGACGTCGTCGTCGTACCCGGTGTCCTCGAGCAGGCCGAGGTATTCACCGAACCTGCGCATAGCGCCGCTCATGTTCCCACCTTCCCCAGAGTATTGCTTCCCGAGACATTACTTGACAGTTGGCCTCTCTCCGAGGACCGCAGACCCGACACGTACGTGTGTCGCGCCATGGGCAATCGCCTGCTCCAGGTCGCCACTCATCCCCGCCGACAGCACCGTCGCCTCGGGATATTCGACCAAGAAGTCCTCCCGGATCCGCGCCAGCCGGACGAAGGCCGGCTCCGGGTCCTCGCCGAGCGGAGCGACCGCCATCAGGCCCCGCAGCCGGAGCCCATCGGTCGCCTCGACCTCGGCGGCGAGGTCGCGGACGTCACCCGGGTCCGCCCCGGCACGTCCCTCGCGCCCCGGCGGATCGAGCGAGACCTGCAGGAGCACGTCGAGGATCTGGCCGCGCTCGCCAGCGCCGCGGCTGAGCCGGGGCAGCAGCGAGGGGCGGTCGACGGACTCGACCACGTCGGCATAGCCGGCCACGGCGGCCGCCTTGTTGGACTGGAGGCCGCCGATGTAGTGCCAGCGCAGCCCCAGGTCTGCGCACTCGGCCGCCTTGGCCGCCGCCTCCTGGTGACGATTCTCACCGACGTCGGTGACGCCGAGACCGGCCAGTATGCGTACGTCGGAGGCCGGGAAGAACTTGGTGACGACGATCAGGTGGACGTCGTCGGCGGGACGGCCGGCAGCCTCGGCCGCCGCGGCGATCCGCTCGCGGGTCTCGGCGAGCCCGGCGGCGATCTCATCGGTGCGGTCGCCCATCACGCACCCCGCAGCCGGATCAGGGCGCCCAGCGACATGCCGGCGCCGTCACGACGGTAGGAGTAGAGGTCCTCGGACTCGCGGGTGCAGCGGCTGGCGTCGACCGCCTCGACCCCCTCGCGGGCCAGCTGGGCGAGCACTCCGGCGCCGACGTCGAGACTGGGTGTGCCCCAGCTCGTGGTGGCGCGCGCGGCCGGCTCGACCGCGGCGATCTCCTCCTGCATCTCGGCAGGCACCTCGTAGCACTTGCCGCACACGTGCGGCCCCACCCATGCCGTGATCCGGGTCGCGCCGAGCGTACGCATCCGGGCGACGGTCGCGGGCACGACCCCGGCCGCCATCCCCTTGCGTCCGGCGTGGGCCGCGCCGATGACCCCGGCCGCCTCGTCCGCGAACAGCACGGGTACGCAGTCGGCGGTCCGGACCAGCAGGACCAGGTCGCGCTCGGTGGTGACGATGCCGTCGGCCTCGGGGCGCACGCCGCACTCCGCCGGATTGTCTCGGGCTCCGCTTAGACCAGCGTCGACGACCGCGTTGCCGTGGACCTGGTAGAGGTCGGCGTAGGGCGCGCCGTCGGCGAAGTCGGCCAGCAGCAGCCGGTGGTTCTCGGCCTTGGCCTCCGGCGAGTCCGAGCCGTTGACCGCCAGGTTGAGCTCGGCGTACGGAGCACGGCTGACCCCGCCGTACCTGTCGGTGAACGCCAGGTCGACGAGGCCTGCGGAGGCTCGGAAGGAGTACAAGCGGGGGCCTTACTTCAGGAAATCGGGAACGTCGAGCTCATCATCGCTGAACTGCACGCTGGGGGCGGGCTTCTTGGCGACCGGAGCAGGCTCGGCCGGCGGAGTCGCCGGCGGAGGCGTGGCGGGCGCCGCAGGTGCGGGCGCGGGCTTGGCCGGCTTCTCCGGCGCCGCGGCCGGAGTCTCGGCCGCCTCCTCGGCGCGCCGGGTCGCGACCGCGGTCGCCACGGCGGCGGTCTCGCCGTTGTTGGCCGGCTGGGAGCTGGTGGACCGGCCCTGCACGCTGCCGAGCGCGGAGGTGCCCTCGCGACGCTTGGGCATGCCGCCGTCGAAGCCTGCCGCGATCACGGTGACCCGGACCTCGTCGCCGAGCGCGTCGTCGATGGTCGCACCGAAGATGATGTTGGCCTCCTGGTGGACCGCGTCGGCGACCAGAGCGGCGGCCTCGTTGATCTCGAAGAGGCCCAGGTCGGAGCCGCCGGCGATCGAGAGCAGGACGCCGTGGGCGCCGTCGATCGACGCCTCCAGCAGCGGCGAGGAGACAGCCATCTCGGCGGCCTCGACGCTGCGGTTGTCACCGCGCGCCGAGCCGATGCCCATCAGGGCCGAACCGGCGTTGGACATGACCGACTTCACGTCGGCGAAGTCGAGGTTGATCAGACCGGGCGTGGTGATCAGGTCGGTGATGCCGGAGACACCCTGCAGCAGCACCTGGTCGGCCTGGCGGAAGGCGTCCATCACCGACACGTTGCGGTCCGAGATCGACAGCAGCCGGTCGTTGGGGATGACGATGAGGGTGTCGACCTCCTCGCGGAGCTTGCTGATGCCCTCCTCGGCGGAGTTGGCACGACGGCGGCCCTCGAAGGCGAACGGGCGGGTCACCACACCGATGGTCAGGGCGCCGAGGCTGCGGGCGATGCGCGCCACGACCGGGGCGCCGCCGGTGCCGGTGCCGCCACCCTCGCCGGCGGTCACGAAGACCATGTCGGCGCCCTTGATGACCTCTTCGATCTCGTCGGCGTGGTCCTCGGCGGCACTCTCCCCCACGCTCGGGTTGGCGCCGGCACCGAGGCCGCGGGTGAGCTCACGGCCGATGTCGAGCTTGACGTCGGCGTCGCTCATCAGCAGCGCCTGGGCGTCGGTGTTGATGGCGATGAACTCGACCCCCTTGAGGCCGACCTCGATCATCCGGTTGACAGCGTTGACGCCGCCGCCACCGATGCCGACGACCTTGATGATCGCCAGATAGTTCTGTGCAGCTCCCACGGTGGTCGCCCCTTCGATCGCTGGTTGGTCCTGACGGCGGGTTCTCAACCCTTACCCTCAACCTGAGGGTTATAGTTATGTCAACCTCGCCGTTCTCAGAACAGTAGGCAGACGTACCTCCTCAGACTGGCGCGACACGCGGACGCGGATCAGTTGTGCCGATCTCGTGCCGTCCGGTAGGGGCAATGTGGCAGAGCCGTCCGGTGGAGAAGATCCCCGCTGGGGATCAGTCGACGCTCTTGCTGGTGACCGGCTGTCCGGGCACGGAGACGTCGTAGCGGGCCACGTCGGGCTCGGCCTTCATCAACGCCACCAGCACGTCGGCCTTGGTGTCGGACTGGGCACTGCTCCCCCACACCACCCGCTTGTCGTTGCGCATCTTCAGGGAGATCGAGTCGACGGTGGTCACCTCGACGTGGTCGACCCGCTTGGCCAGGTCGGCCGGGAGCGCCGAGGCCACCGCAGCGGCCTCGCGGAGCGCGTCGGAGTTGGTGCCCGTCACGGTGTTCACCATCGGCAGGCCGGCCGGCGCCTTCTTGTAGTCCCAGAAGACGGTGCCGGTCTCGTCGAGCGCCCGCAGCCGGCCGCCGATGGACACGACCGCCACCGGCGTACGCTCGGTGACGTCGACGCGGATCTTGTCGGGCCACTCGCGCGAGACGTTGACCGAGCGCACCATGGGCAGACCATTGAGCACCCGCACCTGCACGGCCTCGAGGTCGGCGGTGGCCAGCGGCTCGCCGACCGGTGCGGCCGCGAACTCGACGACCTCCTTGGCGCTGGTCATCTTCATCGTGCCGTGCACCGAGGTGCCCTTGACCTGCAGCCAGGTGGAGAAGTAGACAGCCCAGATCCCGCCGAGCAGGAGGGCGATGACCAGGGTGCCGACGATCAGGTAGCGCCAGGCGAGCCAGCGCCGGCGCCACTGGCGGCGGGCGAAGGCCTTGCGGCTCTTCAGGGTCGCCGCGTCGACCGCCGGACGCTCGGGCTCCCGCTCCCCGGTCGGCTCGCTGCCCGCGTCAGCTCGGGCTCCCGTCTCGGCCTCCGCCGAGCCGAGGTCCAGCTCATGCTCCCCGGACGCCGACTGGGCGATCTCCAGGGCCTGGGCGATGTCAGTGTCCGACCCCTTCTCCCCCATGCTCGCCTCCCCCAGCGTTACTGCTCTGCCGTACGCAGCTTGGCGAGCACCATCGGGCCCACCTCGGTCACGGTACCTGCCCCGAGCGTCAGAACCAGGTCACCCGGACGGGCGCGGCGGGCCAGCTCGTCTGCCGCCTGCTCGAGCCCCTCGACGGCGACGACACGGTCCGCCGGCAGCGGCACCGCGTCGGCGACCAGCTTGCCGGTGACCTCGGGGTCGTAGTCCTCGCGGGCGAGGTAGACGTCGAGGACGACGACCTCGTCGGCGGCGCCGAGCACGCGGCCCATCTCCTCGCCGAAGATCCGGGTGCGCGAGACCATGTGGGGCTGGAAGGCCACGATCAGTCGCCCCTCCCCCGCCACCGACCGGCCGGAGACGAGGTCGCCGGCGATCTCGGAGGGGTGGTGGGCGTAGGAGTCGTAGACGCGTACGCCTGCGGCCTCGCCCTTGCGCTCCATCCGCCTCCGGGTGCCGGTGAACGACTCCAGACCCGCCTTGAGCAGGTCGAAGGAGTGGCCGAGGCGCAGACCGACGGTCAGCGCGGCGAGCGCGTCGGCGACGTAGTGGCGCCCGGGGATCTGCAGCGTGATGCGGCCCAGCTCGTCGAGCCCGTCGACGACCGTGAACGAGGAGGTGGTGCCCTCCAGGACCACGTCGACGGCGCGTACGTCGGCCAGCTCCGACTCACCGACGCCGATGAAGCGGCGGCCGAGCGAGTGGGCGACGTGACGCAGGTCGGCGGCGCCCGGGTCGTCGATGACCGCGACCAGGAAGCCGTCGGGGGCGAGGCGCCCCACGAACTGGGCGAAGCCCTCGCGGTAGGCCTCCTCGGTGCCCCACTGGTCGAGGTGGTCGGCCTCGACGTTGGTGACGACCGCGGCGTAGGGCTTGTAGACCAGGAAGGCACCGTCGGACTCGTCGGCCTCGGCGACGAAGAGGTCGCCGGAGCCCTCCGCCGCGTTGGTGCCGGAGGCGGCCAGCTCGCCGCCGACCGTGTAGGTCGGCGCGGCGCCCGCGGCCTGCAGCGCGACGGTCAGCAGCGAGGTCGTGGTGGTCTTGCCGTGGGTGCCGGCGACGGCGAGGACGCGGCGGCCCTCCATGACCGAGGCCAGGCCGGCCGAGCGCGGGTAGATCCGCAGGCCCTTCTCGACGGCCGCGACGTACTCGGGGTTGTCCTCGCGGATCGCCGTGGAGACGATCAGGGTGTCGACGCCCTCGACCTGGGAGGCGTCGTGGCCGACGTAGACGGTCGCGCCCTCCTCGCGCAGCGCCGCGACCATCGAGGAGTCGGCACCGTCGCTGCCCGAGACCTGGATCCCGCGGGCCAGCATGACCCGGGCGATCGCCGACAGGCCGGCACCGCCGATGCCGATGAAGTGGACCTTGCCCAGCTGCTCGGCGGGAAGGATGTGCTCAGGAACGGGAACCCTCATGACCTACCTCCTCCTGCGACGACCTCGAAGATCATCCGCGCCAGCCGCTCGTCCGCGTCGCGCGGGACCAGGTCGCTGGCCGCCTTCGACATCGCCTCGAGCCGGGCGCGGTCGGTGACGATCGGGGGTACGTTGCCGGCGACCCAGCCGGCGTTCATCTCGGCGTCGGGGACCAGCACCGCGCCACCGGCGTCGACGACCGCCCGCGCGTTGAGGGACTGCTCGCCGTTGCCGATCGGGAGGGGCACGTAGACCGCCGGGACACCCACCGCGCTCGCCTCGATCACCGAGTTGGCGCCGGAGCGGCAGATCATCAGGTCGGCCGCGGCGAGCGCGAGGTCCATCCGGTCGACGTAGTTGAGCACGTGGTAGCCGGGGCCGGGCGAGGCGAGCTCGTTCTTCGGGCCGATCACGTGGAGCACCTGGATGCCGTTGCTGGCCAGCGTCCGGTAGGCGCCGGAGACCGCCTCGTTGATGGTGCGGGCGCCCTGCGAGCCGCCGGTGACCACGACGGTCGGGCGGTGCTGGTCGAGCCCGAAGAAGCTGCGGGCCTCGGCGCGCAGCGCCCAGCGGTCCAGCGTCGAGATCATCCGGCGGATCGGCAGGCCGATGTATTCGGCCTTGGGCAGCTTGGTGTCGGGGAAGCTGACCGCCACCCGGTCGGCGACCCGGGCACCCGCCTTGTTGGCGAGACCGGGCATCGCGTTGCCCTCGTGCACGACGATCGGGATGCGACGCCGCTTCGCGGCGAGATAGGCCGGCATCGAGACGTACCCGCCGTAGCCGACGACCACGTCGGGACGGACCCGGTCGAGCACCTCGTACGTCGCGTCGACAGCGCCCTTGAGGTTGGCCGGCACCTTCAGCAGGTCGCTGCTGAGCTGACGCGGCATCGGCACCGGCGGGATCAGCTCGAGCGGGTATCCCGCGGCGGGGACCACCTGGTTCTCCAGGCCGCGAGGCGTGCCGAGGCAGGTCACCTCCACGCTGGGGTCGAGACGGCGCAGGGCATCAGCCGTGGCGAGCAGAGGGGATGTGTGTCCAGCGGTGCCACCGCCGGCGAGGAGGGCCTTCATGATGCGTCAGAACTTATCGGTTGCGTTGAGCGGACCGGTAGGCGGCTGCCTGGCGTGCCCGATCCTTTGCCAAGGCTTTACGCTGCTTCAGCGCCGCGGCCGCTGCCGGTTCGCGGCGGGCGAAGCCGATGACGACGCCGAGCGCGACCATCGACGGGATCAGCGCCGAGCCGCCGTAGGAGACCAGCGGCAGCGGGATGCCGATGACCGGCAGCAGGGCGAGCACCATGCCGACGTTGATGATCATCTGGCCGAGCAGCCACACCAGCACGCCGAAACTGAAGTAGCGGACGAACGGCCGGTCGGTCTGGCGGGCGACCTTGACCAGCGCGAAGGCCAGCGTCAGGAACAGGCCGACGACGAGGAGCGTGCCGACCAGGCCCAGCTCCTCGCCCAGCACCGCGAAGATGTAGTCGGTGTGGGCCTCGGGCAGGTCACCCCACTTCTGCTGGGAGGCCCCGATCCCCTGCCCCAGCACACCGCCCGAGCTGAGCGCGTAGAGACCGTGGGAGGGCTGCCACCCCTGCCCGTGGTAGTCCTTGAACGGGTCCGCGAAGCTGGTCAGCCGGGCGAGCCGCTCGGTGTCGGTGCTGATCAGGAAGAGCACCGAGACCCCGATAATCGAGATCGCGATCCCGAACAGCCGCCCGGGCGCCCCGACCACCCACAGCATCCCGAGCACGATGGCGAAGAAGACCAGGGCGGTGCCGAGGTCCCGGCCGGCCAGGACGAGCCCGGTGGCCACCGCGATGCCCGGCAGGACCGGCATCAGCACCTCGTGGAGGCTGTCGAGCCTTCTCTCCTTGAGCGCGTAGACATGGGCGGCCCACAGCACGATCGCCAGCTTGGCGATCTCGCTCGGCTGGATCTTGACCGGCCCGGCACCGATCCAGTTCTGCTGTCCGTTGACGTCGTGGCCGAGGAAGATCGTCAGGAAGAGCAGCACGCACGCCACGACGTAGCCCGGCCAGGCCAGCCGACGCACGTCCTTCGGCCGGATCCGCGAGGCGATGAACGCACACGGGATGCCGATGGCCACCCAGAGCACCTGCCGCCCGACGATCGCGTAGGAGTTGCCCATCTGGGTGTAGGCCCACACGCTTGAGGCGCTCAGCACCATGATCAGCCCGATGGTCAGCAACAGCGAGGTGCTGGTGAGCAGCAGGTAGTAGGCGGCCAGCGGCCGGTTCAGGGCCACCCGCAGCGCGTGGAACCACGCCTTGAGGTAGCCGAGCACCGTCTTCGGGTACGCCTTGGCCTGACCGGCCGAGCCGGAACCGGTCTGGTCGGGGCTGGTGGTCGTCACGGGCCTACCTCCCAGTTCCCGCTCCAGTACGTCCGTTACATTCTCGCCGCCGCCCCGGTGCTCGGGCCGCATCTGCCCCCGCGTGTCGGCTCCCCGCCGTGGCGGCCGGGGTCAGACGGTGCGGCGTACGGCGTCGGCGAAGGCCTCGCCGCGCGCCTTGTAGTCGCGGAACTGGTCCTGGCTGGCGCAGCCGGGAGCCAGGAGCACGGTGTCGCCGGGCTTGGCCAGCGCGGCGGCGATCTCGACCGCCTCCGCGAGAGCGGCCTCGCCGTCGGGGTCGTCGAGCTCCACGATCTCCAGATCACCGGCGTGGGCGGCGAGGGCCGAGGCGATCACGTCACGGTCCTGGCCGATCAGGATGACAGCCCGGAGCCGGTCGTGGATGGAGGCGACCAGATCCTCGAACCGAGCGCCCTTGGCCAGCCCGCCGGCGATCCAGACCACCGGGTCGTAGGCCTGCAGCGAGGCCTGGGCGGCGTGCGGGTTGGTCGCCTTGGAGTCGTCGACCCAGGTGACGCCACCGACCTCGGCGACGACCTCGATGCGGTGGCCGTCGGGGCGGAACGACTTCAGGCCGTCGCGTACGGCGGCCTGGGAGACGCCGTGCGCCCGCGCCAGCGCGGCGGCGGCGAGCGCGTTCTGGACGTAGTGGGGCGCGGAGGAGGCCAGGTCGGAGATCTGGCACAGCTCCGCGGCTGAGGTCTGGCGCTCCTCGATGAAGGCGCGGTCGACCAGGATGTCCTCGACGACGCCGACCTGGCCGACGGCCGGGGTGCCGAGGGTGAAGCCGATCGCGCGGGCGCCCTCGACGACGTCGGCCTCCTCGACCAGGTGCATGGTGGCCTCGTCGGCGACGTTGTAGACGCAGGCGCGTTCGACACCCTCGTAGATGCGGCCCTTGTCGGCGGCGTACTCCTCCATCGACGGATACCAGTCGAGGTGGTCCTCGGCGATGTTGAGCACGACGGCGGCCTCGGCGGCCATCGAGGAGGTGTAGTGGAGCTGGAAGGAGGAGAGCTCGACGGCGAAGACGTCGTAGGGCTCGGGGTCCATCACGGCCTCGACGATCGGCAGGCCGACGTTGCCGACGGCGACGGACCGCAGCCCGGCCGTACGCAGGATGTTGTCGAGCATCTGCACGGTCGTGGTCTTGCCGTTGGTGCCGGTGACCGCCAGCCAGGGAGCGGCGTTGTCGGGGTCGCGCAGCCGCCAGGCGAGCTCGACCTCTCCCCAGATCGGGATGCCGCGCTCGCGTGCCTGGGCGAGCAGCGGCGCGGTCGGGCGCCAGCCGGGCGAGGTGACCACGACGTCGACGTCGTCGGGCAGCACGTGGGTGGCGCCCTCGCCGAGGCGTACGTCGGCACCCAGGATGCCGAGGAGCTTGGCCTTCTCCTGGCGCTCCTCGTCGCCCGGGGACTCGTCCAGGGCGATGACGGAGGCACCCAGGTGGGTGAGGTTGTCGGCGGCCGCGAAACCGGAGACGCCGAAGCCGGCGACGACCGCCTTCACGCCCTCCCAGGAGTCGTTGCGGCCGAGCTTGTCGAGGTTTTCCTGGTCCATCAGATGGTCGCCACCCATTCGGCGTAGAAGATTCCCAGACCGGCCGCGACGCAGAGGCCGGTGATGATCCAGAACCGGATCACCACGGTCACCTGTTCCCAGCCGAGCATCTCGAAGTGGTGATGGATCGGCGTCATCCGGAAGATGCGCTTCGGGGTGCCGGTCACCTTGCGGGTGATCTTGAACCACCCCGTCTGCAGGATCACCGAGACCGTCTCGGTGACGAAGAGGCCGCCGAGGATGATCAGCAGGAACTCGGTGTGGGACAGGATCGCGAAGCCGGCCAGCACGGAGCCGAGCGCGAGCGAGCCGGTGTCGCCCATGAAGATCTTCGCCGGGCTCGCGTTCCACCACAGGAAGCCGATGCACGCGCCGCTGATCGCGGCGCCGAGGATGGCCATGTCGAGCGGGTCGCGTACCTCGTAGCAGGTGCCGATCTCGACGCTCGGACGGCCGCAGCGCTGGTTGTTCTGCCAGATCGAGATGATCGTGTAGGCCGCGAAGACGATCGCCGACGAGGCGGCCAGCAGGCCGTCGAGACCGTCGGTGAGGTTGGTGGCGTTGGAGGTGCCGGTGACCATGATCCAGAAGATCACCAGAAGGAGGGCCCCGCCGAGCCAGTAGAGGACGCCGTCGCCGCCCAGGAAGTGGGGGCCGAAGTCCCGGATGAAGGAGAGCTGGTCGGCCGCGGGCGTGATGCCGTCGTCGTTGGCCAGGCCGGGGTGGATCGCGACCGCGCCGAAGCCGACCGCGACCAGCGTCTGCCCGACCATCTTGGACCACGCGCGCAGACCGAGGTTGCGCTGCATGAAGACCTTGATGAAGTCGTCGACGAAGCCCACCGCGGCCATGCCCACCAGGAGGAAGAGCAGCAGGTAGGCCGTCGCGCTCGGGGCGTCACCGGTCAGCAGCTTGGCCGCGAAGTAGCCCACCACGACCGAGATCACGATGGCGACGCCACCCATGGTCGGCGTGCCGCGCTTGGTGCGGTGGGTCGTCGGCCCGTCCTCCCGGATCTCCTGGCCGTAGCCCAACTTCGTGAACTGTACGATCGCAAATCGGGTGCCGAGCAGCGAGAACAGAAGCGCAATCGCTCCGCTCAGCAAGATCGCTCTCATGTCAGCCGGGTGCCTTCCTTGCCATGCCGTTCCATGTCCTTGCCCCCGGGCCGGTGTGCATAGCGAAGACACCGGCCCCGGGCATTCTTCCCTACGGGTTCGCCGGCTCTGCGGCACCCCGCCGTATCAGCCCGTCGATCAGTGTGTGGACAACGCCTCACGGACGACCTCGCGGTCGTCGAACGGGTGGGTGACGCCGTTGATCTCCTGGCCCGTCTCATGCCCCTTACCTGCGACGACGACGATATCGCCCGGCTCGGCGAGACCGATCGCGCGCTCGATCGCGGCCCGCCGGTCGCCGATCTCCTCGACGCTCGCGGACCCGCCGGTGGTGCCCTCCAGGACCTGTCGCCGGATGCTCGCCGGGTCCTCGGTGCGGGGGTTGTCGTCGGTGACGATCACGTGGTCGGCCAGGCGCGCGCTGATCTCACCCATGATCGGCCGCTTCCCGGTGTCGCGGTCTCCCCCGGCCCCGATCACGACGATCAGCCGCGACTCGGTCAGCGGGCGGAGGGTGCCGAGCGCGGCCTCGACCGCGTCCGGCTTGTGCGCGTAGTCGACCACGACGGTGAACGGCTGGCCCTCGTCGATCCGCTCGAGCCGTCCCGGGACGCCGGAGCCCTTGGCGAGGGCGGTGGCGACGCTGCGTACGACGTCGTCGCTCTGGTACGCGTGGTGGATGCTCGCCAGGGCCGCGAGGGTGTTGCTGACGTTGTAGTCGCCGGCCAGCGGGCTGGCGCCCGGGAACTCCAGGCCGTCGGGGCCGTGGACGGTGAAGGTGGAGCCGTCGGGGCGCAGCTCGACGTCGGTGGCGCGCCAGTCGGCGGCGTCGTCGTGGAGGGCGTAGGTGAGGATCGGGATGGTCGCCTCGGCCGCGAGCCGGCGGCCGTGCTCGTCGTCGATGTTGACGATGCCCAACATCGCCCGCTCCGGGGTGAACAGGTCGGCCTTCGCGGCGTAGTAGTCCTCGACGGTCTCGTGGAAGTCGAGGTGGTCACGGCCCAGGTTGAGGAAGACCGCGACGTCGAAGACGACGCCGTCGACGCGGCCCATCACCAGGGCGTGGGAGGAGACCTCCATCGCGCACGCCTCGGTCCCCTCCTCCACCATCCGGGCGAAGAGGCCGTGCAGGTCGGGCGCCTCGGGCGTGGTGAGCGGCGTCTTCACGTCGCGGCCGCCGATGCGGGTGCCGACCGTGCCGATCACGCCGGCGCGGTGGCCGGCGTCGAGCAGCGCGCTCTCGGCGAGCCGGGTGGTCGTGGTCTTTCCCTGGGTGCCGGTCACCCCGATCAGCTTCAGGCTGCTCGACGGGTTGCCGTAGACGCGGGCCGAGAGGGCCCCGAGCACCTTGCGCGGTTGCTCGACGAGCAGCATCGGCACCTCGCCGAGGCCCTGGGACTCCAGCACCGCGGCCCCGGCCGCGTCGGTCAGCACCGCCACCGCACCGGCCTCGATCGCACCGGTGGCGTAGCCGGCGCCGTGCGCGCGGCTGCCGGGGAGCGCGGCGTAGAGGTCACCGGGCAGCACCCGTTGGGAGCTCAGCGTGACCCCGGTGACGTGGGCCTCGCCACGGACGTCCAGGCCGAGCTCGTCGGCCAGGTCGGCCAGCGTCACCGGCTCGGTCACTCGGGGGCGGGTCGGGCTCTTCGCGGCCGCCGTCTCGTACGCACTGCTCACCCGGGAAGGTTATCCGCCCGGCGGGACGAGGTCCCGCCGGGCCGACCTCAGGCGTGGCGCCCAGGCGTGGCGCTCAGGCGCGGCGCAGCTGGGTCAGTGCGGCGGCACTGAGCTCGCGGGGCTCCTCGCCCGGGACGACGAGCACGACGGGTACGCCGGCGTTGCGGACCACCGCCGCGGTGATCGAGCCGTCGGTGAGCTGTGCCGCGCGGCCTCGCGGGGAGGATCCGAGGGCGATCGTGCGGACCCGGGCCTCGGTGGCGTACCTGGCCAGCACCGTCCCGGCGCTGGCGTGGTCGCCGACGCTGTGCAGCACGAGTCCGGTCGCGGTCACGCCGCGGGCTGCGAGGCGGTCGAGGTGGGCGCGTACGGTCGCGGCGGCCATCTCCGGCTCCTCGGCGTCGATCGCGAGCTCCTCGACGACCTCGGTCTCGCGGACGTGGACCACCTCCAGCGGGGCGCCCTCGGCCGCGGCCATCTCGGCGGCCCGGTCGACGACCGCGTCGGCGTCGAGGGTGGCCCCGACGGCCACGAGCACGGGGCGACCCTCACCGCGGACGGGTCCGACGGGCTCCAGCGTCGGCGCGACCGGTTCGGCGGTCTCGGCCGACTCAGCGGCGGTGATCAGCTTGTGGCCGCTGGCCAGGACGGGGATCGCGACCAGGAACGCGGCGGCGCCGACGTAGAAGGCCACCGACTGGTCGGTCGCCTCGGCGATCTTGCCCGCCGCGAACGGGGCCAGGCCACCGCCGATGAAGCGTACGAACCCGTAGGCCGAGGACGCGATCGGCCGCTCCACCGGCGAGACCAGCATGACCGCCTGGGTGGTCAGCGTGTTGTTGAGTCCGACGAAGATGCCGGACAGGATCACGGCCACGATGACCACGGTCGGCGAGGAGGCGCCCAGGCCGATGACGGCGAGCAGGATGCCGAGGCCGAGCAGGTTGACGTAGAGGGTCGGCGCGGTGCCGAAGCGGCGCTGCGCCCACGGAGCGCCCCACACGGCGAAGACGGCGACCAGGATGCCCCAGGCGAAGAAGACCCAGCCGAGCTGCAGCGGGTCGTGGAGGCCCATCGGGTAGGGCGCGTAGCCGAGCAGGGTGAAGAAGCCCCAGTTGTAGAGGAGCGCCATGATGCCCATGGTCAGCAGCCCGCGGTGGCGCAGCGCGGCCAGCGGGGCCACCAGCGAGACCTTCTTCTCCGGCTTCGGCGTCGGCGGCAGGAAGACCAGCGTCGCGACCAGGGCGACCGCCATCAGCGCGGAGACACCGAAGAACGGGCCGCGCCAGGAGATGCCGCCGAGCACGCCACCGAGGAGCGGACCGACCGCGATGCCGAGGCCGAGGGCGGTCTCGTACAGAATGATGGCGCCCGCGAACCCGCCCGTCGCCGAGCCGACGATGACCGCCAGGCTCGTCGAGATGAACAGGGCGTTGCCCAGTCCCCAGCCGGCCCGGAAGCCGACGATGCCGTCCACGCCGTCGACGGTCCCGGCCAGCCCGGCGAACACCACGATCAGCACCAGACCGAGGATCAGCGTCCACTTCGCGCCGATCCGGCTGGAGACCCAGCCGACCCCGAGCATCGCCACCGCGGTCACCACCAGGTAGCTGGTGAACAGCAGCGAGACCTGCGCGGGCGTCGCCTCCAGCTCCTCGGCGAGCACCGGCAGGATCGGATCGACGAGCCCGATGCCCATGAACGACACCACGCACGCGAACGCGACCGCCCACACGGCGCGTGGTTGCTTGAACGGACTTGCGGCAGCTGCCCCTGGGTGGGAGCTCATACTTCTTGCCTCTTCTCAGACGTTGGTTTCGTACGCGTCGCCGGCAGGCCGGCGCGTCAGGACTCGAGCACGGCGTCGACGAGCCGGTCGAGGGCCGGCAGGGCAGCCGCGATGGCCGTACGGTCGGACCCGTCGAGACGCTCCAGCGCCGCCTCGAGCGCCTCGGCCCGCTGCGTACGCCTCGCGGCGGTGACCTCACGACCGCGGTCGGTGACCTCGACGAGCACCCCGCGGCGGTCGGTCGAGTCAGCCGTACGCCGCACCAGCCTGTCCTGCTCGAGCCGGTTGACCAGCTGGGTCATCGCTGGCTGGGACACGCCCTCTGCCCGGGCGAGATCGGTGATCCGCTGGCCACCGAGCCGCCCCAGCCGCGCGATCACCGCGGCTCCGGTCGTGGATACCTCACCGGCCGTCGACACCTCCCGCACGAGTCGCACCAGGCGCTCCATGGTGGGTGCCAGATCTCGACCGGTCACTTGTGCACTCACCAAAACAACATAACTCACTTATGTATTGGATACCAATCGAAGCGCTCGGTTCGCATCGCGAGATGGCACGGCATGCTGGACGGGCACCTCGTGGGGTTGACGGGTGTTTCAGTGCTCGTCAACCCCTGGGATACCCGGTCGACCGGGTATCCCAGGGGCACGGACTCACCACCCAGTAGGCATCTTCGACGGCTCGGTCCCGGTCGGCGGGACGCCGTAGCGGCGCAGGGCGAAGGACATGATCTGCGAGAAGACCGGGCCGGCGACGGATCCACCGCCACCGCCGTTGCCGGGGTTGTGGATGGCCACGTAGACCGTGAAGCGGGGGTCGTCGGTGGGGGCGAAGCCGCCGAAGGAGACCGTGGTGGTGCCGTCGTAGCACTTGCACTCGGAGTTGACCCGCTGCGCGGTGCCGGTCTTGCCGGAGACCCGGTAGCCGTCGACCCCGGCCTGCGGAGCGGTCCCGTTGACCGGGTCGTTGATGACCCGCTCCATCATCTCCGCGGTCTGCGAGGCGGCCTCCTGCGAGACCACCCGGTTGCGCTCGGCGGTATCGGTGCCGACCTCGGCACCGGAGTTGTTGGTGGCCTTCCCGACGATCAGGCTCGGGTCGATGTGTACGCCGCCGTTGGCGATCGTGTTGAGGGCGGCGGTCATCTGCACCGCGTTGACCGAGATGGACTGGCCGAAGTCGATGCGGTCCTCGTTGGCGTCGTTCCACGCCTCCGGCGAGGCCAGCAGACCCGCCGACTCGGTGTCGAGACCGAGGCCGGTGCGCTGACCCTGGCCGAACGCCAGCAGGTAGTCGCGCAGCTGGCCCTCGGGGTACTTGTCCGCGGCCATCACGGTGCCGATGTTGGACGACTTCGCGATGACACCGGCCAAGGTGAGCTTCTCGACGCCGTGGGGGTACCAGTCGGTGATCGGAGCGCCGCCCGACATGTAGGACTCCGGCACCCGGATCCGGGTCGACGGCGAGACGAGGCCCTGGTCGAGCAGGCCGGCGACGGTCAGCACCTTCTGGACCGAGCCCGGCTCGTAGACGTTCGAGAGCGCGTTGCTCCCCCGCAGCGTCTTCGGCGAGGCCGCCGGGTCGCGGGCGTCGAAGGTCGGATAGTCGACCAGACTCAGGACCTCTCCGGTCTGGGTGTCCATGACCACCGCCATCCCCGACTCGGCGCGCGACTTCTGCACGGCGTCCATCAGGGTCTGCTGGACGTAGTACTGCAGGTCGCGGTCGATCGTGAGCCTCAGGTCGTTGCCGTCGACCGGAGCGACCCGGTTGTTGGTGCCCAACGGCATCCGGGTGCCGCTGACCGGGCTGGTCGCGTCGTACTCGGCGTGGCCGTCCTTGCCGGCCAGGTGCTTGTCGAAGGCCGCCTCGAGGCCCGCCAGCGGCCGCTGGTCGTTGCCGAGGAAGCCGACCAGGTTGGCCGCGACGTCGCCGTTCGGGTAGTTGCGCAGCGGGTCACGGCTGGTCCACAGCCCTTGGTAGCCCGCCTTCTTCGCCTTCTCGACCGCGGCGGTCGCCTGGGTCGCCGGCACCTGACGCTTGATGTACTGGAACCGGCTGCCCTTCTTGCGCAGCTTGGTGAGCGCCGAGGCGTAGTCGACGCCGAGCTCCTTGGCCAGGAACGCGGCGATCGCGGGAGCATCCTTCGTCGTCTGCTTCGGGTCGGCCAGCACCATCAGCCCGTCGGAGGAGTCGGCCAGCGCCTCGCCGTCTCGGTCGAGGATCTCACCACGCTCGGCCGGCAGCACGACGTCGACGACGTTCTCGGCGGCCGCCATCGCGGCGTAAGAGTGCGGGTCGATGCCCTGCAGCTGCACCAGCCGGCCACCGAAGACCGAGAGGACCATCGCCACCAGGATGAAGCCGACGCGGAGCCGGATGTGCACCGGCCCGCGCCGCTGCGTGGCCTTGGCGCCCGGGCGTCGCGCCGGCCGGCCGACCTTCCGCTGGACCTGTCGCCTGGCCATCGCTCTCCTCCCCTACCGGGCCTCGCCCGTGGACGTACGCTGCTGCTCCTCGGCCGCCTCCTGGGCGCGCTTCTTCTCGGCGAGCTCGGCCGCCTTCTTCTTCGCGGCGGCCGCCTCGGCCGCCTTCTGCTCGGCGACCTGCACGCTGTAGGGCTTGGCGACCTTCGGGTGCAGCGGCGGCGTCGCGGAGCGGTCGGCCGGGACCGCCTCCCCCTCGACCTTGGCCTCGGGGACCCGGAGCATGGCCGCGCTCTGCGGGACGACCATGCCGAGCTTCTTCGCCGCGGCGGCGATCTTGTGCGGGTCCTCCATCTTCTTCAGCTCACCGTCGAGCGCCTGCTCCCGGGCGGCCAGGGTGGTCGCCTGCTCCTGGAGACGCTGCTCCTGGAAGGCCGACTGCTGCATGGAAGTGTTGAAGACGAGCAGACCCACGACACCGCCGACGAGCAGCATCGAGACGAGCACGACGAACGGCAGCCGCGGGGCCAGCGAGGCCGGCAGCGGCTCCGGGACGGCGGCGAGCCGTGGCTGGGTCGTCTCGGCCGCCCGGTCCGGGCGGCGCGCGGGCGCCTGTGGCGCGGCGGCGATGCTCATCTGGTCGCTCCAGGGGTTGGCTTGGCTGTGCTCGTTCTCGGGTTGGTTCGGGGCTTGGTGCGCTCCACCGCGCGCAGCCGCACCGAGGCGGCACGCGGGTTCTCCTCGATCTCTTGCTCGGTGGCCTGCTCGGCACCACGGGTGAGCAGGCGGAAGGACGGCTCCGCGTCGGGCGGCACGAACGGCAGGTCGGGAGGTACGTCCAGCTTGGTCGCCTCGGCGAAGGCCCGCTTGGTGAGGCGGTCCTCCAGCGAGTGGTAGGACTCGACCACCACGCGGCCACCGACGCCGACAGCCTCCAGGGAGGCAGGCAGTGCCGTACGCAGCGCCCCGAGCTCGTCGTTGACCTCCATCCGCAGCGCCTGGAAGGTGCGCTTGGCCGGATGGCCGCCGGTGCGACGAGCGGGTGCCGGGATCTCCGCGTAGAGGAGCTCCACGAGCGGTCCCGAGGTCGTGAACGGCTGCTTCTCGCGACGCTTGACCACGGCGTGGGCGATCTTCTTGGCGAACTTCTCCTCACCGTAGTCCCGCAGGATCCGGGTCAGGTCCGCCGCTGAGTAGGTGTTGAGGACGTCCGCCGCGGTCTGGCCACGGGTCGCGTCCATCCGCATGTCGAGCGGCGCGTCCTCGGCGTAGGCGAAGCCACGCTCCCGCTGGTCGAGCTGCATCGAGGAGACACCGAGGTCGAAGAGCACGGCCTGGACCTCGTCCAGACCCTGCCCGGCGACGACGTCGAGGATCTCGTCGTAGACCGCGTGGACACCGGTCCATCGGTCACCGAAGCGCGCCAGCCGCTCCCCCGCGATGCCGAGGGCGTACGTGTCGCGGTCGATGCCGATCACCCGTGACCCGGGGACCCGCTCGAGGACCGCCTCGGTGTGACCGCCGTGGCCGGTCGTGCAGTCGACGAGGACACCGCCGTCGGCGAGCGCCGGCGCGAGCAGGTCGACGATGCGATCGAGCATCACCGGCACGTGCTTCTGGTTCGTCACCGCCTCGACCCCCATCGCACGGCTTCGTCTGGTGTGTGTTCTCGCCCGCCTCTTCGGCAGAGCCACGGGCTGACAACGCCACGGATCCGCAGAGCCAGGTCTCATGCCCGCTCCGTCACCACCAAGTGCCGTCCGGAACCGGGGAAGGTGCCCCGGATGGCTGGATGAGTGGAGCGGGACTGAGACCTCGTCCTGCGGATCCGCTGTTGACTTGTGGTGTTGCTTGTCGCTTTGTCGATCTGTCCCTTTATCAGTCCGTTGACTCGTCGAGGTCCGCGAACTTGGCCTGTGCACCCGCGGAGTACTCCGCCCACCTGGCCGGGTCCCAGATCTCGATCCGGTCCATCACACCGATCACGACGACGTCCTTGACGATCCCGGCGTAGTCACGCAGGAGCGGCGGGATGCCGATCCGGCCTTGCTTGTCCGGTGTCGTCTGCTCGGCCCCCGCGAAGAGGACACGGGCGTAGTCGCGTGCGTCCCGAGAGGTGAGCGGCGTCTGCTGGGCCCGCTGCGCCTCCTGCATGAAGACGTCCTCGGGCCACACCACGAGGCAGTTCTCCTGACCTTGCGTCACGACAACCCCCTCCGCCAGTCGTTCTCGGAACTTTGCGGGAAGGAAGATCCGGCCCTTCTCGTCGAGCTTCGGCGTGTACGTGCCCATGAAGAACATGTGCTCGCCCCCGCGGTCAGCTCAACGTGGATCGTTCCTCCACTTTGCCCCACCGTACCCCACAATCCCCCACATTCAAACCACCTTCCTCCCCCACGAGGTGTTTTCACACCACACACCGCTTCCCGCGGCCCGGTCCGGCCGGGGCGTCGAGCGTCGGCCGACGTCCCCAGAAACCCCCGGACACCCCCAGACATCCCCAGGCATCCCCACCAGACATCCCCACCAGGCATCCCCCAGGCAGGTCACAGTCGGGTCAATGGCGCAGACGCCCGTAGGCGCTACCCCGTACGGTGTTCCCATAAGCAGGTGTGAGTCGGAAGGACGCGACGTGACGACGCCGTTGGAGGCCCCGGGATCGGGTCCAGTACATGGGGCAGAGATCGAGACATTGGTGCGGGTCGCGGGCCGCATTCGCGACAGCATCGAGAAGGTGATCGAAGGAAAGACCGACGTCGTCGACTCCACGCTCACCGTGCTCCTCGCCGAGGGGCACCTCCTCATCGAGGACGTCCCGGGGGTCGGCAAGACCCAGCTGGCGAAGGCGCTGGCGCGCTCGATCGACTGCTCGGTGCGCCGCATCCAGTTCACACCCGACCTGCTCCCCAGCGACGTCACCGGGGTGTCGATCTTCAATCAGAACAGCCGCGAGTTCGAGTTCCGCCCGGGTGGCATCTTCGCCAACATCGTGGTCGGCGACGAGATCAACCGAGCCTCCCCCAAGACCCAGTCGGCCCTGCTGGAGTGCATGGAGGAGCATCAGGTCACCGTCGACAACGTGACCTACCAGCTGGAGTCACCGTTCATGGTGATCGCGACCCAGAACCCGATCGAGATGGAGGGGACGTACGCCCTCCCCGAGGCGCAGCGCGACCGGTTCATGGCACGGGTCTCGATCGGCTACCCGCCGGTGGGCTCCGAGATCGCGATGCTGGCCAGCCACAGCGCGGCCAACCCGCTCGACGATCTCGACCCGGTGACCGACGCCGCGGAGATCCGCAAGCTCGTCGGCGTCGTCAACCAGGTCTACGTCGCCGACGCCGTGCGCCGCTACACCGTCGCGCTCACCGCCGCGACTCGCACCAACAACGAGCTCGCTCTGGGCGCCTCGCCCCGGGCCAGCCTGCACCTGCTGCGGGCCGCGAAGGCTCATGCAGCCCTGCACGGACGCGAGTTCGTCCTCCCCGACGACGTACGCAGGCTGACCGGCCCGGTCCTTGCCCACCGTCTCCTCCCCAGCGCCTCCGCGGCGATGCACGGCCGCTCGGTCACCGACATCCTCGAGACCGTCGTGTCCGCCGTGCCGGTGCCGCAGGCCTGACCTGCCGGGCCGAGCTCCAGGGAGGAAGCGATGCGCGAGGCGCTGTCCGGGCTGACCGTCCGGGGCCGGGCGTTCCTGGCCGCCGGGATCACCGCGATCGTCTGCGGCATCCTGCTGGACCAGTCGACGTTGTCCAGGATCGGGATGCTGCTGGTCGCGCTGCCGCTGGTCACCGCGGTGGTCGCGGCGTGGGGCCGCTACCGGCTCGCCCTCGTACGCCACATCGAGCCGCACCTGACCGAGGCCGGCCAGCCCGCCAGGGTCGAGCTCACCATCGCCAACGAGGGCCGGATCCCCACCGGGACCCTGCTGCTGGAGGAGACGGTGCCCTACGCGCTGGGCGGTCGCCCGCGCTTCGTGGTCGACCGGATCGGCTTCGGCTGGCGCCACAAGCTCGGCTACCAGATCCGCTCGGAGATCCGCGGCCGCTTCGACATCGGCCCGATGCGGGTGACCGTGGCCGACCCGTTCGGCCTGGTGGAGCTCAACCGCGCCTTCCAGTCCACGCTCCCGTTCACGGTGACGCCGCGGGTGATCCCGCTGCCGTCGACCCCGCTGACCGGCAACGCCACCGCGTCGGGCGACTCCCGGCCGCGGGCGTTCCTCGGCGGCAGCGCGGAGGACGTCACCGTGCGGGAGTACCGCCGCGGCGACGAGCTGCGCCGGGTGCACTGGCGCAGCTCGGCGCGGCTCGGCGAGCTGATGGTGCGCCGCGAGGAGCAGCCCTGGCAGGCCCGGGCCACCGTCTTCCTCGACAACCGGCGCTCGGTCCATCGCGGCCAGGGCGCGGGCTCGTCCTTCGAGCAGGCCGTCGTGGTCGCCGCGTCGGTCGCGGTCCACCTGGTCGAGGCCGGCTATTCCGTACGCCTGGTGACCTCCGCCGGCACCACGCCCGGCACCAACCTCGCCGGCGAGCTCAACGCCGGCTGGCACGACCGTGAGGGCCAGGCCGACGCGGCCGCCCTGCTGGAGGCGCTCGCCGTGGTCGACACCGTCCAGCACCACCGCATCGACGCCTCCTGGATCGGCGAGGCCGGCCAGGGCGGCGTCACCGTGGCGGTGCTCGGCTCCCTCGACGAGGAGGACGCCGGCGTGCTTCGCCGGGTGCGGCACCACACCGGGGCCGCCCTCGCCTTCTCGCTCGCCGTCGACGGCTGGAGCGCGGTGCATCTGGCCCCCGAGCAACGGCGGCCCAGCGGCGTACCTCTGCTCGTCCAGCACGGCTGGAGGGCGGTCGAGCTCGGGATCGGCGACTCGGTGGCGAGGCGCTGGCGCGAGCTCGGCACCCGGGGCGCGGCCGCGGGAGCGGGGGCCGCACGATGATGACCTCCTCCGACGTACGCAGCGTCGTGCCCGCGATGGCGGTGCCGGTGACCTGCTTCGTGACCGTGCTGTTCGCCCTGTCCTCGTGGGGCTCGTTCACCAGCACCCGGTTCTCCTATCTCGGGCCGATCCTCGTCGCCGGGCTGCTCGTCGTCGGCACCGGCATCTCCGCCCGGCTCCTGCGCGTGCACGGCTCGGTCGTGGTGCTCCTGCAGCTGCTCCTCGGCACGATCGCGACCAGCCTTCTGCTCGTGCAGCACCCGTTCCCGGTCACCGCCGGCGGCCGGGCGCGCGTCGAGGCGGCGATGGCCGAGGCCTACTCGGCCTTCAACCCCTTCGATCTGCCCATGTCGGGACCGGAGGTGTCCGCCTACCTCGTCCCGGGCGGCGTGGCGGCGGTGCTCCTGGCCGACGTCCTGGCGGTCTCGCTGCGACGGCCGCCGATGATGGGGCTCGTCGTACTGGGCGTGTTCACGGTGCCGTTCAGCATCATCGGCTCCGGTGGCTGGGGCGGCGTCTCCTGGGTCGTCTTCGTGCTCACCGCGACCGCTTTCCTGGTGATGCTGCGTCTCGACCGCGCCCAGCAGCTCGGCCGCTGGGGGCGGCGCCTCGACGAGGACCTGCCGGCGGTGCCGGCCGCCGGGCCGGCCTTCATCGGCGTCTCCGCGGTCGCGATCGCCCTGCTGACCCCGGCCTGGATGCCCAGCCCGAACGTCACCCTCCCCGGCCTGGGGCCGGGCGACGGCAGCGGCCAGCTGCGGGTGATCAACCCGACCGTCGGGCTCTACGGCGATCTGCGCCGACAGTCCGACGAGGTGATGGTCACCGCGACCCAGGTCTACGACGAGCCGACGGCGCCGCCCTCCTATCTGCGCATTCTCGCGCTGACGAAGTTCACCGGCACGGAGTGGACCCCCGGCAACCGCGACGTCCCCTCCGACCAGACCGGCGTGGCGGTCTTCGAGCCGCCCATGTCCGACGAGACCCTGCTCGGCGAGCCCACGACCTACCAGCTGAAGGCCACCGACAACTTCGAGTCGACCTGGCTCCCGGTGTTCACCCACCCGCTCGAGATCACCGCCAAAGGCCCCTGGCGCTACGACGAGGACACCCTCGACTTCATGTCGACCGAGGGCAGGGACCACACCGTCGCCGGGGAGAGCTGGCGGATGACCGCCGCGCCGGTCGAGCCCTCCCAGGAGCGCCTGCTCGCCGCGGGTGAGCCCGGCATCGGCGCACCGCCGGGCATGACCGACCTGCCGCTGCTCCCCGCGGAGATCGAGCAGATCGCCCTGGAACGCACCGCCGGCCAGGACCGGCCGTTCGCCAAGGCCGTCGCCCTGCAGAACTGGTTCCGCCACAGCGGCGAGTTCACCTACAGCCTGGAGCGCGATGTCGGCACCGACGGCGCGGCGCTGCTGGAGTTCCTGACGACCAACAAGGTCGGCTACTGCCAGCAGTACGCCACCGCCATGGCCGTGCTCGCCCGCGAGCTCGGCATCCCGGCTCGGGTCGCCGTCGGCTTCCTGGGCGGCGACCAGAACGAGGACGGCGTCTGGCAGTTCCGCGGCCGCGACCTCCACGCCTGGCCCGAGCTGTGGTTCGACGACATCGGCTGGGTCCGCTTCGAGCCGACTCCGGCGGCCGCCGACACCCGGGAGCCCCGCTACACCGCCGGTGCACTGGGCAACGCCCGCAACGAGCCGGAGGCTCCCGTTCCCAGTGCCGGCACGAGCGTCGCCCCGGTGCCCAACCGCCCCCAGCGGGAGGCTCCGGACACGCCCGAGGTCGCCGACACCGGCACCGAGGAGTCCAACACCGGGGCCGTCTGGACCGGTCTCGGCATCGTGGCCCTGGTCGGGGCCGTTGCTCTCGCCGCCCCGGCCGTGATCCGGCGCCGTCGGCGTACGGCTCGGCTCGCGGGCGACGCGGAGGCCGGCTGGACCGAGCTCGGCGACACCGCGATAGACCTGGGTCTGCCCTGGACCGGGACCCGTTCACCGCGGGAGGAGGCCACCGCCCTGGCTCCGCACCTGCAGGGCCGCGAGCCGATGCTCGCGCTGCAACGGATCGTGGCCGCCGTCGAGCGCAACCGCTATGCGGAGCACCGCGACACCGCGGCGGTCGGGGACGACGTACGCCTGGTCTCGGCGGCGCTCAGGGAGGAGGCCGACCGGCGGACCCGGCGCCGGGCGGCTGTGTGGCCGGCATCGGTCTTCCGGCGCCGCGCCGCGCCATCCCCCGAGGCGCCGTCGACGCGGTCCGAGCGGGAGCTGATCTCCTCCTAGTCGAGGCCGGGACCGGTCTCGACGAGGACGGTCCCCCACTCCTCTTCGTGCCTGGACCCGGCACCCCGACCGGGCACCACCGGTCGCTACCCGACCCGTCGCGCCGGAACGCCTGCCCACACCTCGCCCGGACCGGTCGACTCCAGGAGCACCGCGTTGGCGCCGATCGTCGTACCCGCACCGATGACAAGCCCGGAGTGCGGCGCCAGCACCTTCGCCCCGGCACCGATCAGGACCCCGTCACCGACCCTGATCACCGGCCAGTCGCCGACCGGTACGGGGGTGCGTACGTCGGACATGCCGATGGTGACCTGGTGCAGCACGGTGACGTCGTCTCCGATCTCGGTCGCCGGATGGATGATGGTGCCGACGCCCCTGTGCAGGAACGTGAAGCGCGCACCGACCCGCACCGTCAGGGGGAAGTCGATGTGAAACACCAGGCCGAGCACCAGCCTGGCCAGGCGGCCCAGCAGCGGGCGCTCGCGCCAGTACACCAGTCGGGTGGTCAGGTCCATGTGGGTCCTTCCGAGGGGGGTCGGCTGTGCCAGGTTAGTGGGGGGCGGCAGGATAGAGGCCCGCGGGACAAGGAGTCGGGAGTTCACGGTGAAGATCGCGCTCATACACAGCTACTACTCCTCGCGGGTCCCCAGCGGCGAGAACCTGGCCGTCGACGCCCAGGCCGCGGTGCTGCGGCAGGCCGGGCACGAGGTGGAAGTGCTGGCCCAGTCGACCGATGATCGACTGACCCGCCGCGGTTATCCGCTCGAGGCGGCGCTGACCGCCATGACCGGACGCGGCCCGAGCCCGTTGGAGGATCTGCGCGCCTTCGGTCCCGACCTGGTGCACGTGCACAACCTGTTTCCGAACTTCGGGCGCACCTGGCTGCGCCGGTGGGACGGACCGCTGGTCGCGACCCTGCACAACTACCGACCGCTGTGCCCGGGGTCGACACTGTTCCGTGACGGGGCGGTGTGCGTGGAGTGTCCGTCCTCGGGGTCGGTGCGCCCGGCCGTGCGGCACGGGTGCTTCCACGAGAGCCGGCCCGCGACCCTGCCGGTCGCCCTGGGCACGAAGTTCGCCCGCGACCCGGTGCTGGAACGAGCCGATGTCCTGGCCACCCTCAGCTCCGGCATGTCCCGGCTGTACACCGACGCGGGCGTGCCCGCACACAAGCTGCTGGTGCTGGAGAACTTCGTGGCCGAGCCGCCGCGGCCCGGGCCCGGTGGCGACTACTGGCTCTACGCCGGCCGGATCGAACCGGAGAAGGGTCTGCCCGCCCTCATCGCGCAGTGGCCGCAGGGGCAGCGGCTGCTGGTCGCCGGGGAGCCTCCGGTGGGCCTGCTGCCCGCACATCCGGACGTCGAGCTGCTGGGCCGGCTGTCCCGGGATCGGTTGCGCGAGGTCATGGCCGGGGCCCGGGGCCTGGTGTTCCCGTCGATCTGGCCCGAGGCCCTGGCCCTGGTGTGTCTGGAGGCGCTCGCGGTGGGCACCCCGATCGTCACCTTCGACGACATCCCCGCCGGCGTCGCGGTCGCCGAGCTCGGCATCGGCGTGGCCGGTCCGCGCGCCGACCTCGCCGGGCTGCTGACGCGGGCGCACGCCGAGCTTCCTGGGCTCCGCGAGCATTGCGTCACCGTCTTCGGCGAGCGGTTCACGCCGCAGGCCTGGCTGCGCCGAGCCGAGGACCTCTACCGCGAGGCGATCGACCGGTCGCTGTCGCGGGCACATCGGTGATCAGCCCGCCACGGCCTCCACGTACAGCGAGCCGGGGCGGTACTCCGTACCGTCCGGCTCCTGGTCGAGGCCGGTCTCCGGCCAGCCCGGGATCCGGCTCGTGCGATGGTCGACCACGTCGACGTCCGTGAAGCCGTGCTCGGTGAGCACCGCGCGCAGGTTCACCCGGTCCCACATCCACTGGTGGGTCTCGCCGCGGCGGCGGGCGTCGCCGAGCAAGGTGTTCTCCAACCACCGGCGCGCACCCCGCTGGGCGGAGGTGCCCGCGGCCTCTCGGCGCACGCTCTGCTCGAGGAGCCCGTGCACGAACCTGTCGTGGCCGTCGGCCGCCGCCTCGCCCCGGTCGACCGCGTCCAGGTCGGCCAGGTAGCGGCGCACCTCGAGCTCGAGGTCGGGCACCACGATCCGGTGCACGCCGCCGGGCCGGAGCACCCGTCGGATCTCAGCAAGGAATCCGGGCACCGCGGCCCGGTCGATGTGCTCGAGCACGTGGGAGTGGTAGACCGCGTCGACGGTGCCGTCGTCGTAGGGAATGCCGCGGCGCAGGTCATGGCAGACCAGCTCGCCGGCCATCGCGTCGTAGCGCGCCCGACGCTCGCCCCGCAGCAGCAGGGGCGCGACTCCGCGGCCGAGGCGGGAACGCTTCAGGCGCAGCGCCACCGCCCAGTCGATGTTGACGGCCGACGGGCTGGTCCGGGTGCCGCAGCCGAGGTTGAGCAAGGTCATGAGAGATCCTCCTGGGTCGGGGGCGGGGTGCTGGCAGTGGCGCCTGTGCCGAGCAGGTCGGCGAGCGCCGACTCGAGGTCGGCAAGCGGGACCATGAGGTCGTCGTAGACGCGGTTCATCACGGTGCCCTCGGGGCGTATCTCGGCCGGTGCGACGAGGTAGCGGTACACCGACCCCGGGATGTTCGCCGTGATCGCCCAGTAGCCGGGGTTGAGATACCCGGGCGCGAACAGCTCCAGCACCCTGACCCCTGGACGGCAGAAGTTCAGGTTGGTCAGGCCGGCGCCGTGCGGAGCCACGATGACCTCGGCTGCCGCGAAGTGGTCGATCTGGTCCTGCACGGGATGCGCTCCCGGGTCGAAGACGGTGAACCCGTGCCGAGCCAGCAGGCTCACGACCTCGGCCTCGTTGTCGACGCGGCGGGTGTGTTTGCGGCTGCCGCGGGTGACATAGAGGCGCCGAGGCAGACCGGTCGTACGCCGGGGCGGCAGGTTCGCCCGCAACCAGTCGGTCGTCCACTGCGGGGCCCTCGTGTGGGGGTTGTTGATGCACGGCACGAAGAGCCGCTCCGCCCGGTAGGCCGTGCGCCGGCCGGGCTCCAAGGTCGGTACGTCACCCAGGCCGACCAGCGCGAGCAGCTCGCGTGCGTAGGTCGTGTTGCGGTTCACCAGGTATCGGTCCGGACGCACATCGGGCAGGCACTCGCGAAAGACGCCCAACCGGGGCAGCAGGTCCATCACCACGTGGTAGTAGTTGCCCCAGGTCCCGCGGGTGGCCAGGGACAGCAGGCTGCCGTCGACGCGTTGGGCCTCGGGGAGGCGGCGACGCAGGTAGATCGGATGCTCCCGCCAGCCGTCGACACCGAAGTAGGTGCTGGTCTCGTAGTCGAGGATGCCGCCCGGCGTGATGTGCGCGCCGTCCCGGCCGACGACCAGACCCTGGTCGATCTCCAGCGTGAACCGAGCGGGCACGTCGAAGCGACGTACCTGATCGAAGAACCAGTGCCCCTCGGGCGTGCCCTGCGGCATCGGCCGGCGCAGCTGCTCCCCCGGGCCGCCCGGGTGGAGCCGCACCGCCCCGGGCTCGAGCGCAACGGTCTCGACGGAGCTGTCGGTGCCCCGGGCCGGAACCGAACGCGGACCCGGACGCCGGGCGGCCGCCCGGCGGGTCACGGCGCCGACGCGGCGCGTGGCGAGCCGGTGGGCACGCTTGACCAGGGGGAAGGCGGGCTCCAACGGGGCCGGAAGTCGTGGCATGACGGCTCCTCAGCGTCGCAGCCAGGCGGTGCCGAGACCCTCGTCGGCAGCCTCGATCCGGGTCACGACCAGGCCCACGGCCGCGAAGAACCGCGCCAGCTCGGCCCAGCTGCGGCCGGGAACGGGGTGGTACTCGATCACCACCCGCTGCACGCTCGCCCACGACGCCGGGTCGCTGCTGAGCACGATGTCGTACTCCGCGCCCTCGGTGTCGATCTTGACCAGATCGACCCGCCCACCGGCCTGCGCGACCGCGGCACCGAAGGTCGTGCACGGCACCTCGACCACCGTGGTCGAGCCGGCGGGGGCGGTGACGCCGTTCAGGCCGCTGCCGCTGCCGTTGTCGGCGAACTCCATGATGCCCACGTGCTCGGTCACCGCGAGGTGGCGCGGAAAGACGCGCTCGCCGAGGTCGTTGCCCGCGATGTTGCGGCGCAGCCAGTCGGCCGTGGTCGGCGAGGCTTCGAACGTGTGGATCGTGGCCTTCGGCGCATGCCTGGCCAGCGCGGTGGAGAAACAGCCGATCTGACCGCCGATGTCGAGGGCGACGAAGTCATCGCGCAACCCCTCGGTCAGCTCGGCGAGCCGGTAGGCGTCCTCGATGAAGAGCTCATAGACGGGCACCCGCGCGCCGGCGACGTTGGGGCAACGCACCGTTTCCCCGGAGCGGAGCTCGAAGACGAGCTCCTCGGTTCCCCATCGGGTCGGCCCGGTGGCTATCTGCCAGAGCACCTGGAGGCCGTTGGCGAAGCGTAGCGACTGCCTGATCCGCCGGGCGGCGAGGCGGGGTGTCCTGATCATGAGACCTCCAGGTCTGCGGGGCGTGTGGCCGGAGATGGGGCTGCTTCGGGGGGCGTCGGCTGGTTCGGGACAGGCGGCGGTTCGTCGTCCTCGGTCGCCCGGCCCGCCAACAGGCACAGGGCGATGCCAGCACCCACGAGGCGATCCCAGAGGCTGGCGGTGATCAGGCCGACCGCGCCGTAGGCAGCAGCGGCGTAGGCGAGCCGGTGCATCGGCCCCCTGGTCAGCAGCGGGGAGACGAACGGCCAGAAGATCATGAGGTATCCCACCAGCCCGAACAGCCCGGTGGTCACCGCGATCTGGAGATAGATGTCGTGCGCCTCGAGCGCGTTGGCGAAGCCGTTGCCGGCCAGCGGGCGGGCGAGGAAGTCATGCAGGCCGTCTTGGATCGCGACCTTGCGGATCTGGTCCGACGTCCGCGCCGTCTCGTCACCCTGGAGACGCGCGAGCGCGGATCCCTCGCCGCTGAGGCTGACCATTCGTTCGAACGAGAAGAAGGCGAGCAGAGCGGTCCAGGCGATGGCGTACGCCGCGGCGAAGGAGCGCTCGATCAGCGGGTAGAGCAGCGCGATCAGGGCGATGGCGACAATCGCCGCGCGGCTGCCGCTCATCAGGCCGGCCGCCACGAAGACTCCGCCGGCGCCGACTGCCGCCACCTTGCCGATGGATCCCGACCGGTGGGCCAGGTGGACCAGCAGCCCGGCGGCGATGACCGCGGCCAGCCCGAAGAGGTTCGGGTGGGTCGACAGCCCGACGTACCGTCCGGTGTCGATCGGGCCATCGATGACGCCGACCAGGGTGCTGACCACCTGCCCAGCGACGTAGGCCCAGGCCAGACGGTCGATCACAGCGCCGGTGGGTCGCCATGCCGCGAACGCCAGCGGCAGCGCGACGACGGTGGCCAGCAGCCTGGACCCGTAGTTGAGACTGGTGACCGGGTCAGCGCTGAGCAACGAGGCCGTCACCGTGGCGACGGCAAGGATCAACGCCCCGATCGCGAACGTCACCGGCAACCGGAGCCGGCGGTGGCTGATGCTGGGTGCCAGCAGCGCGAAGCCGAGGACCAGGAAGAGGTCGCAGTAGGTGACGATGTTGAGGCCGGGGATCGGACGCAGCTCGTTCATCGGCGCGGTGAACAGGGCAAGCGTCACCATCACGCCACCGGCGCGTTCGGCGCCGAACAGCACCGCACCGGTCAGGAGCGCGACCAGGCACAGGGCAGGCAAGGCCAAGGCCGGCCACAGGCAGATCACCGCGACCACAGTCGGCGCGAGGATCGCTCCGCCGAGCAGCGGCTTCACCGTGGCTGTCATCGCCGAGTGCCCGCCGGCTCAGACGCTCGCCGTGGCGCGCTGCCGCAGCACGGCGACCGCGACCCCGAAGAGGACACCGATCACCAGGCCGAGGCCGATGTTCAGGCTCCACCGCGGCGTCGTCGCACGGTCCGCGAGCGAGGCCGGGCTGGTCACCGACAGCCGGAAGGTGGACTTGCCCTTCCGGTCGGCCGACTCGAGGGCGTGGACGTAGGCGGGAAGCTCCGCGGCGATGGCCCCGGCGAGACGCTGGGCCTTCTTCGGGTCGGTGTCGGTCGCCGTGATGTCGATGACCGCGGTGTCGGGGAGCACCTCGGCTGAGACCTTCGCGGAGACCTCCTGCGGCGTGAGGCCGAGGTCGTGCTTCTTGATGGCCCTGGCAGCGAGATTCTCGCTGCCCACCAGGGCGGCGTACGACTTGGTGCGCTGGCCGGCGAAGATGCTGAACGCGTACGCGTCGGCCGCGTTCTCGACGTCGGAGCTCACGAAGAGCTGCGTGTGCGACTCATAGGTCTCATCGCTCGAGAACGAGAGCGTGACGGCAGCCATCAGTCCCAGGAGAGCGAAGCCGATCACGGTCATCCATTCCCTGGCGGCCAGGTGAGAGATCTCGGGGTTCTGCAAGGGACACCTTCCGTGGGATTCGGGTTGTCTGACAACGAGGTCGGCACCGCTTCGTCACGCGAGGCCCGGGTCGCAACTTCGCCGCGGACCCTACACGTAACCAGACGTGCAACATTGAGTGATCCACATTGTGTAACTACGAGTTACAAGCTTCGTTATGCACCGGGGGTCGAGTAAGGACATTCAGATGACGGAGCACCAGCTCACCGCACCGATAACCAAACATTCCGCCGGAGCCGCGAGAGGCATCAGCCGGGAACGGACCCGGCCCGACCTCAACCGCAAGCTGTTGCCGCTGCTCGTGGTCGTGGTCGTCTGCGACGGCCTCGCTCTGGGGGTGGCCGCGGCCGGGACCCTGGCCTGGACGGCCGGCGGCGAGGAGGTCGCCGTTTGGTCCGACAGCATCGCCCTCATCCCGTGGGCGATGCTGGCATGGTTCACCTGCCTGGCCACCCGCGGCGCCTACACCCGGCGGGACTTCGGCGGCGGTACCGAGGAGTTCCGCAGAGTCACCCGCGCCTCGCTCTTCGCGTTCGCGCTGGTGGGAACGGCCGCGTTCCTGCTGCACAACCACGTGTCCCGACTCGGCCTCTGGCTGTTCTTCGGGTCGGGCACCGTGCTGTTGCTGGTGATGCGGTATGCCGTACGCAAGGTCATCCACCGCCTGCGGGACCGAGGCCTGCTGCAGATCCGCGTGGTTGCCGTGGGCGCGGCGGGCGCGCTCCCGGACGTCGTCGCCGCCTTCGAGCGGGTGAGCTACACGGGCTACTCCATCGTCGGGGTGTGCCGGTCGGAGAGCGAGGGTGAAGCAGGACGGATACGCCCTGACTCGGTGCGCGGGGTGCGAGAGCTGGGCACCGTCGACGGCATCGTCGCCGCCTGCGAGGCCGTCGAGGCCGACATGGTGCTGGCCCTGCCCGGCCTGGAGTCGTCGGACACCCTGCGCAAGCTCGGCTGGGCGCTGGAGGGCACCTCCATCGGACTGGCGGTGGTGCCGAGCCTGCTCGACGTCGCCGGCCCCCGGATCCACATGCGCCGGGTGGAGGGCCTCGCCCTGGTCTACGTGGACGAGCCCCAGTTCGGCCGCGCCGGCGGGCGTTTCAAGCGGACCTTCGACATCGTGGTGGGCACGGCGCTGATCGCTCTCGCGTCGCCGGTGATGCTCGCCGCCGCCGCCGTGGTCAAGCTGTACGACGGTGGCCCGGTGTTGTACCGACAGGAGCGCAGCGGCCGGAACGGGGAGCACTTCTCGATGCTCAAGTTCCGCAGCATGAGCGAGGACGCGGACGAGCGGCGGGCAGAGCTGATCGACTCGATGGCCGAGGACGGGCAAGTGCTCTTCAAGCTGCGAGACGACCCCAGGGTGACCCCGGTCGGCAGGTTCCTGCGGCGCTACTCGATCGACGAGCTGCCGCAGCTGTTCAACGTGATCCGAGGCGAGATGAGCTTGGTGGGCCCACGCCCGCCGTTGCCGGAGGAGGTCGAGTGCTACCCCGAGGAGATGCACCGACGGCTGCTGGTGCGGCCCGGCCTCACCGGGCTCTGGCAGGTCTCTGGCCGTAGCGACCTACCGTTCGAGGAGGCGGTGCGGATGGACCTCTACTACGTCGACAACTGGTCGATGACGACCGACATGGTGCTGCTGCTGAAGACGGCACGAGCCGTCCTCACCCCCCAAGGGGCCTACTGACCTGATGCCGCCGAGATGTCGTACGACAACGTCCATGCCCGCATGCCGGGTACCCAGGGGCGGACAGATCCAGGGGCGGACAGATGC
>NZ_JBHVKN010000037.1:0-35509 GCF_042798075.1 Nocardioides sp. NPDC057772 | reverse complement strand
CCTGACATCGGCAGGCATCAGACCTTCGGCTCGGGGCCGGAGTCGTCGCCGTCGTCCGTCCCCTCGGCCTCGTCGATCTGCTCCGCGGTGACGGTGTGCTCGTCATCACCGGCGGCGAGGAGGCCGTAGAGCTTGCGGCGGGTGTCGGCGAGGATGTCGGCCGCCGCCTGGCGCTGGGCGTCGGTGCCGGAGGTGGCGAGCTGCCACACGGCCGGGAGCACCTGGGCGAGCTCGCCGCCGAGGATCCCGAAGCCGGCGAGGTCGCCGACGCCCTGAGCCCCGCGGCCACCACGGGCACCGGCCCGGGCGTTGTCGACGGCCTTGTCGAACGGCTTCCATACGGCGGCCAGCTCGTCGCTGTGCTCGGCGGCGTAGGTCTTGCCGGCCTCGGTCAGCCGGATCGCCCGACGGCCGTGCTCGTCGTCGGACTCCACGAGGCCCTCGTCCTCGAGCTGCTGGATGGTCGGGTAGACCGAGCCGGGGCTCGGCCGCCACTCACCCGAGCTGCGCTCCGAGATCTGCTGGATCACCTGGTAGCCGTTGATGACCTGGCCCTGCTCGGCCGCCTCGGCCATCACGTAGATGATCGCCGAGCGTACGTCACCGCGACGGACCCGGGGACCGGGACGCTGCGGGGGCTGGTTGTCGAAGCCGAGCAGCGCCGCGATCCACGGCGGCGGACCAGCCGGTCCGCGACCGCGACCGTGGTGGCCGCCCTGCCATCCGGGCCCACCCCAACCGGGCCCGCCCCAGCCAGGACCACCCTGCCAGCCATGGGAGCGGCGCGGGCCGCCCTTGCCGAACTCTCGACCGATCTGGTCGATCCACTCACCCCAGGGGTTGCTGTTGTTGTAAGTCATCAGTGTCTCTCTCATTCTGAAGTCTGGATCGCGTGCCTTCGCGATATATCGTGATCTTACGCGGCCCTTCACACCCGTTCAAGCGAAATGAAGGGAGCCCCCGGAAATCCGGGGGCTCCCTGACTCAGACCCTGACGGTCGTCGCTGCGATCAGACGCCTGGCGTCTGGGGCGGCGGCGGGGTCTGGGGCGTGGTCGGCGTGCTGGCCGCGCGCGCACCCTCCGCCTGGAGCCGCTCCAGCTGGCGTGCGGCCGCGTCGCGACCACCCAGGCCGAAGGCGAGGGCCGCGGCAGCGGCACCACCGACGACCACGGCACCGAAGCCGAGGTTGATGATCGAGTCGGCCAGGCCCATGAACTTCAGCCCGATGGCGACGAACAGCGCGATCGTGGCGTACTTCAGGATCTGCGAGGCCGCGCCGGAGACCAGCTTGGCGATCGTCGTCGCGATGAAGAAGCCGGCAGCGATGATCGCCGCACCGAAGATGACCTTGCCACCCAGCTCGAGCACCTCGCTGATGAAGGCGGTGATCTGCGGGAAGTCGAGCATCTGAGCAGCCATCACGGCGAAAAACAGCACGATGCCGATCTGCACGATCTTGGTGATCGCCGGGGTGGCGCTCTTGTCGGCAGGGAGCACGTCCATCGAGTGCAGCGAACGGTCCAGACCGACGCCGTCCACGATGCCACCGATGAGGTCGGCGGCGAAGCGAGCGATGAAGACGCCGATCGCGAGCAGGATGCCCGCAGCGATGATCTTCGGGATGGCCGCCAGGATCATGTCGAGCATGTCGGTGGCCGGGTCGGAGATCGACCGGATGCCCAGGATCTGCAGGGCGGCGATCGCGACCATGATCATGATCATCGAGTAGAGGACCAGGCCGATGACCTTGACGATCTGGCGACCCTGCGAGGCACCCGAGGAAGCCGCGGATCCCGCCGGTGCGCTCTCCGTCGCCTGACCCGACACCCGGGTGCGGTTCGGGTCGACGCCGACCGTGGCGTCCATCGTGTCGCTCGCCTTGCGAGCGCCGTCACCGAGCCAACGGTCCCACGGCAGCGCCCCAAGGGCGGTCTCGACGAGCTGGCGCACCACCTTGGCGAGCAGCGCACCGACGATGAACACGAAGATGGCCCCGATGAGGTTCGGCAGGAACCCGAGGATCCCGTCGAGCAACCCCTGGATCGGTGCGAGCACCTGCGAGAGCCCAAAGAGCTGCAGCAGCGCAATCAGACCGAATAGCCAGACGAGTAGGGCTGCGACCGACCCGAGACTCGCGCCGATGCTGTCGCCGTCCGAGCCGGCCCTCTGGAGCACTCCGATCTTCGAGGTCAGCTTCTTGAACGCCCACGCGACGATCTTGGCGATGATCCACGTGACGACGAGGATGGCAATGGCGGCAAGCACCTTGCCACCGAGAGTCACCCAGTCGATGTCCTTCAAGGCATCCATCTATCTCTCCCCCTATACGGGTATTGAATTCAGGGTGCCTGGGAATCGACGCGCAGTCCCGAGTGGCGCACGCAACAGGCACCTCTGCTACAAAGACGTTTACCTAGCCAGGCTCAAGACGCAAGTTTGCCGCTCCAACGGACGCAAAAAGCGTCAACCTTTACGAAATCCCGACACCGAGAGCCTGCTACATCTCCGCAGCGGATGTACCCGTATTTGCCGTCGCTTATGCCAAGCGTCAGGCGACCAACCAGGCGGCGTAGGCGTCGAAACCGTAGGGACGGCCGAGGAAGTCGGCCACCAGATCGGCCGCATCCTTTTCGCCACCACGAGCCAGCACGAGATCGCGGTAACGCCCGGCCACCTCGGGGTCGAACAGGTCGTCTGGGTCGAAAGCGCTGAAGAGATCCTTGGCGATCACCAGCGACCACATATACGTGTAATACCCCGAGGAGTAACCGCCGAGGTGTCCGAAATTGGCGAAGAAGTGGGTGCCGTCGAGATAGGGATAGGGCGAGTACGCCGCCTGCAGCTCCTGCAGGCGCTTGGTGAGGTCCGCGGGCTGTTCCTTGTGGAACCAGTAGGAGATCGCCGCGTAGAACATCTGCTGCCGGGCGTGGTAGCCCTTGCCGAAGTCGTCCGCGGCCCGCATCCGCGCCACCAGGTCGGCCGGGATCGGCTCGCCGGTCTCGTTGGTGGCGAAGGTCTGCAGCACGTCGGCGTCCCAGGCCCACTCCTCGAGCATCTGGCTGGGCGCCTCGACGAAGTCCCACTCCGTCGCGACGCCGGAGAACCGCGCCCACTCGCCCTGCCCGCCCAGGACGTGGTGGATCAGGTGGCCGAACTCGTGGAACAGGGTCACCACGTGGTCGTGCTCCATCAGGCCACGCGAGAAGTTGCAGACCAGCACGCCCTCGGGCAGCTGCCGCCCCTTCACGCCGGTAGCCAGGTCGAACTGCGCGGCGTGCTTGTACTTGCCCTCGCGGGGATGGAGATCGAGATAGATCCGACCGAGACGCTCCCCACCGTCCTGTTGAAAGACGTCGAAGACGCTCACGTCCTCGTGCCAGGTGACGACGTCGGTGACCGGCTCGTAGCGCAGCCCGAAGAGCCGACCGGTGACGTCCAGCAGACCCTGGTGGACCTTCGCGAAGTCGAAGAACGTACGCACCACCTGGCTGTCGACGTCGTACTTCTCCTGCCGCACGAGCTCCTCGTAGTAGAGCGCGTCGGCCGCGGAGACCGCGCTGGCCCCGGGGACGTCGCGCTCGTAGCGATCGAGGAGCACCTCGAGATCGCGCTTCATCGGACCCTCGGCGGCGCCGGCGATCTTGTCGATGAACTCCGGGATCGCCCGCCCCTCGCCGATCATCTTCACCTCGGCGTCGAAGGCCGGCCAGTCCTCGTAGCCGACCAGCGTGGCCAGCTCGTGCCGCAGCGCGAACATCTCCTTGAGGACCGCGTCGTTGTGCGGCCAGCCGCGCTCGAGGCCGGCCACCGTGACGGCGCGACGGACCGCGGGGTCCTTCGCGAACATCCGGATCGGAAGGGCATCGGGGTAGTCGGTGGTGATCTCCACGAGCCCCTTGTCGTTGACCGGGTGCGCCTCCAGCCAGTCGGCCGGCATGCCGTCCAGCTGCTCCGGGGTGGCCGTGGTGATGCGTACGTCGTCCCTGGTCACCCGGGAGAACTCGAGGTTGAGCTCGGTGAGGCGCTCGTTGATCTCGGTGAGGCGGGCGCGGGTGGCGTCGTCACGGTCGACGCCGGCACGGGTGAAGTCCCGCAGCGTCTTCTCCAGGAGCCTGGCGGCGAGCGGGTCGAGCGCTTCTGTCTGCTCCGCCGGCAGATCCGCGAAAACCTGGTAGAGCGTCCTGTCCTGGGTGAGCTCGGTGCGCACCCGGTCGACCTCGACCTCGGTGTCCTCGCACGCGGTGCGGACCGCCTCGACCGGGTGCACGTTGGCGAGCAGCCCGGCCAGACCGCCGAGCGAGCCGAGCTCGAGGGAGAGCTGGTCCCACGCTTTCAACACGTCGATCGCCCGGCTCGGCGGCGCGGTCCGCAGCTGCTGGGCAAGCTCACGCACGTGGGCCAGCGTCTGCGACGTACGCTCCTTGACCCAGGTCTCCGCGGCGTCGGTCTCGGGCAGGGCGAGTGGCTGCGGCGAACTCATGGGGTCCAGTGTCATGCCAGCAAGCCTGCCACGACCCGGAACGCTTCGCCGCCGAGATCCGGCGAAGCGTTCCAGGGGCCGGACTCAGTCGTCCGAGCCGAACAGATCCGGGAACCGATGGACCTCTTGAGGCCAGTCGAGCACGACCGCCAGCCGGCCTGCCCAGTAGCGCGCAGCCTCTTCGTCGGGGACGTCGATGACGCAGAAGCCGCCGAGGTGCTCCTTGGTCTCGACGTAGGGCCCGTCGGTGAAGATCGGCTTGCCGTTGCTGGCCTCGACGCTGAAGAGCGCGGTCGAGGCGTCGAGGGCGCCGTTGCCGTAGACGAAGACACCGGCCGACTTCATCTCCTCGATCACGGCCATCGAGGTCTCGCTCTTGTGCTGCAGCTCCTCCGTCGTGTGTTCGGGAACCCACTCGTCGTTGAACGCGATCAGGTATTCGGGCATGCGTATCGTCTCCTCGCCTCCGGGGCGGTCCGGTGACCGCCACTCACTCCTGCTACGAACGCATCTGCCCTGATCCGACAGCCACGGTCGAAATTTCGTCAAGTACGTCCGAGCTGGTCCCTGCGCCGGGTCAGCAGCGCGACCTCGGCGGCGTTCTCGGCGAGCTCGATGGCCCGGTCGTACGCCGCTCGCGAGTCGGCGCTGCGACCGAGCCGGCGCAGCAGGTCGGCCCGGGTGGCGTGGAATGCGTGGTAGTCGTCCAGGTCGAGCCGGTCGATCTCTGCCAGCGCGACCTCCGGACCGTCCAGCTCGGCGACCGCGATCGCACGGTTGAGTCGGACGATCGGTGAGGCGTCGACCCGGATCATCTGGTCGTAGAGCGCGACGATCTGGGACCAGTCGGTGTCACGGGCGTCGCGCACCGAGGTGTGGACGGCGTTGATGGCGGCCAGGATCTGGTAACGGCCGGGCCGTGGGCCGCCGTTCGCGACGGCCGCGAGCCGCTCGCGCACCAGTGCATGGCCCTCGGCGATCAGCGCGAGGTCCCACGAGCCGCGGTCCTGCTCGTCGAGCCGGACGAGCTCGCCGGTGGCCGAGACCCGAGCCGTACGCCGCGCCTCGATCAGCAGCATCAGGGCCAGCAGGCCGGCGACCTCGCCGTCGTCGGGAAGCAGGACACGGACCAGCCGGGTCAGTCGGATCGCCTCGGCGGTCAGGTCGCCGCGTACGGAGTTCTCGTGGTCGCCGGAGGAGAGATAGCCCTCGTTGAAGACCAGGAACAGGACCGCCAGGACGCCCGAGACCCGCTCGGGGAGATCGGCCGCCTCCGGGACGCGGTAGGGGATGTGGGCGGCCTTGATCTTGTTCTTCGCGCGGGTGATCCGCTGGCCCATGGTGGTCTCCTGGACCAGGAAGGCCTTGGCGATCTCGGGCACGGTCAGGCCGCCGACCATGCGCAGCGTCAGCGCGACCCGGGCTTCGGGCGCGAGCGCGGGGTGGCAGCAGGTGAACAGCAGCCGGAGCCGGTCGTCCTCGATCGCGCCGAGAGGCTCGTGCGGGGTGTCATCATGCATCGCGACGGCCTCCTTCTGCTTGTCGTCACGCTTGGACTCGCGGCGGATCCGGTCGATCGCGCGGCGGTTGGCGGTGGTGGTGAGCCACGCGCCGGGGTTGGGCGGGATGCCGTCGAGCGGCCAGCGCTCGACAGCGACCGTGAATGCCTCGGCCGCGGCCTCCTCGGCGATGTCGAGATCGCCGAAGCGCTTGGCGAGGCTGGCGACCACCCGTGCCCACTCCTCTTGGTGGGCCCGGGTGATCGCCTCATCGACCTCGATCAACGGCGGTTCACGCCTCGGGGCCGGTCTGCATCGGACGCACCTCGACCTTGCCGAGGCATGCCGCCGACGCCTCGGCGGCCAGCTTGAGTGCGACGTCGAGGTCGGGAACGTCGATGATCCAGAAACCGGCCATGTATTCCTTGGCCTCGGCGTAGGGGCCGTCGGTGATGATCGGCTTGTCGCCCTGGCCGTCGACCACGGTCGCCGTCTTGGCGGCATCAAGGCCATCGGCGAAGACGAAGTAGCCCTCCTGCTGGAGCTTGTCGTTGAACTTCCCGGTCGCCTCGAACGAGGCCATCATCTCCTCCTGCGAGGCGTAGCCGTAGTGCTCCTTCTCGTAGTCCGAGTCGGGACCCCAGACGGACAGCAGGTACTTGGCCATGGTGCTCTCTCCTTCGTTTCTGACGGCCTCGGTGACCGTCTCTCACCCTTGCTACGAACGTCTACATCCGTATCCGACACCCGACATCGAAATTTCTCCAGGTAAATTCATTCGCTTAGCATGGGTAATCATGTTGAAGGCCCCACAGCGGTGAGCATCGCCGACAAGCTCCGCGGCGCCGTCGCCGATACCCGCCCCCTCCAGGAGGCGCACTTCCGACGCCTGTGGATCGCCGGCATCATCACCATGATCGGCGCGCAGCTGACCGTGGTCGCGGTGCCGGCACAGATCTACGCGGACACCGGCTCGTCGGCGTACGTCGGGCTGACGGGGGTCTTCGGACTGGTTCCGCTCATCGTCTTCGGCCTCTACGGCGGCGCGCTCGCGGACCATTTCGACCGGCGTACGATCCTGATGGTCTCGACCACGGGGCTGATCGTCACCAGCGCGCTCTTCTGGCTCCAGTCCGCGCTCGGCAACACCAACGTCTGGGTGCTGTTGTCGCTCTTCGCCGTGCAGCAGGCCTTCTTCGCGGTCAACCAGCCGACCCGGAACTCGCTGCTGCCGAAGATCCTGCCCGCGCACCTGCTCCCGGCCGCCAACTCGCTCAGCATGACGGTCTTCCAGGCGGGGGCGATCGCCGGGCCGCTGGTCGCCGGGGTGATGCTGCCGCTCACCGGATTCACCTGGCTGTACGCCATCGACACCGTCACGCTCTTCGCGACCCTCTACGCGGTCGTGCTGCTGCCGCGGATACCCGTCGACGGCGCCGGCGCCAAGGTGCCCGGACTCAAGTCGGTGTGGGACGGCTTCGCCTATCTTCGCCACCAGCCGGTGCTGCTGATGAGCTTCGTGGTCGACCTGATCGCGATGGTCTTCGCCATGCCGCGGGCGCTGTTCCCGCAGATCGCCCACGAGTCCTTCGGCGGACCCTCGGAGGGCGGGATCGCGTTCGCGCTGCTCTTCGCGGCCATCCCGGCCGGCGCGGTGATCGGCGGGATCTTCTCGGGCTGGGTCTCCAGGATCGAGGCCCAGGGGCGGGTGGTCATCTGGTGCATCGCCGTGTGGGCGCTCGGGATCACCCTGTTCGGGCTCACCGTCGCGTTCGCGGATCACGTCACGACGCTCATGCTGGGCCTCGGGGTGCTCTTCCTGATGGTGGCCGGCGCCGCCGACGTGGCCTCGGCCGCGATCCGGATGTCGATGCTGCAGTCGGCGGCCGACGACAACGTACGCGGCCGGTTGCAGGGCGTCTTCACGGTGGTGGTCGCGGGTGGCCCGCGCGTGGCCGACGTCCTTCACGGCGGTGCGGCAGCCGTGGTCGGCACCGCGATCGCGACCACCGGAGGCGGCCTGCTCAACCTCCTCGGGATCGCGCTGTGTGCGCTACTGGTCCCGAGCTTCCTCGCCTACCGGGTCAACCGGCCCGCGCCCGCCGAGGACGAACTCGCGAAGTAGCCCGGCGAGCAGCTCGGGCTGGTCGATCGGCACCAGCGTGGAGGAGTCCTTGACGATCTCGAGCCGCGCGTCGGGGTAGTGCTCGGCCAGCCGCGGACCGTGCTCGGCAGGCATCATCGTGTCCTGGTCTGCCCAGACGACCAGCACCGGCTTGGTGAACTTCTGCTGCCCCTCGGCCAGCTCGAGCAGCTTGTCGCGGCCCGGAGCGCCGCCCGCGAACTTGATGAAGTCGCGGCGGATCGCCCGGTCGGTCAACGCCGGCGCGAACCAGCCGTGGACCAGGTCGTCGTAGAGGTGGTAGTCCTTGTCGACCGACATCCCGCCGTAGCCGCCGCGGGCCTGCCGGAACCGCTCCATGCGGAGCAGCTGGAGAGCCGCGGTGAACAGCGGCGGCACCTTGGAGAGCACCGCCAGCGGCCGGGCCGCCTTCGGCGGGTAGTTGTCGAAGGCCTCGCACGCCACCAGCGCCAGCCGCCCGATGCGGTCGGTGCGGCCCTCGTTGATGAGGAACTGGCCGCCGCCCCAGTCGTTGAGGACGAGGGTGACGTCGTTGAGGTCGAGCGCGTCGAGGAAGTCACCGAGGATGTTGGCCACGCCGAGCTGACTGAGGTCGGCGTCGGGGTTCATCGGCTTGCGGTGGCCGCCGAGCGGCAGGGTCGGCCGGATCACCCGGAACCCGCCGAGATAGGGCATCGCACGACGCCACAGACGGCCGTCCATCGGCACTCCGTGGAGGAGCACGAGGACAGGACCGTCACCGCCGGTATCCTCGAAATCGATCGGACCGGCCGTCAGCTCGACGCTGGGCATTCAGTGGGCTCCTCGAAGCAACGACGTGGGGTGCCCACACCTTGCCCCCGGGGGAACCCCCGCGCAACGGGAATCGCCCAATTCCCGACGCATCCGGGCACATCGCGGGTCTTAAGTCCCTGAGCCCCCAGGACCTTCTGATACACCCTGGGGCTTCCGGCATGACTCCCGTGGGTCAGAGACCGACCGGCAGGTCCTCCGCGGCAGCGAACGCCTGGATCGCCTTGGCCGGGCCGCGCTCGTCGATCATCTCGATGAGGTCGGCGAGGTCGCTGCGGCGGTCCTGGGCGACCAACCAGGCCATCAGACGCTGGCCACGCGGGACGGTGGTCTCCTCGAAGGGGACACCGGCGTCGTACCAGAGCTCGAGGACGGCCTCGCGGAGCAGCGACCAGTAGCGGTCGGGGTCCTCGGTGGTGGGGCTGACGGCCGCGCGGAAGTGCTCCCACATGTCGATCGGGAGGATCTCGGTGCGCAGCGTCCGCATCAGCCTCGTGGATCCCGAGGCCGCCACCAGCTCGACGGTCTGCCGCTTGGTGGTGATCCGCTCGACCAGGTTGGCGATCTGGGCGCGCTTCTGGGTGGCGGAGGAGAGGTCGGAGCGGACCCGCCAGTCGTAGACGACGTCGGTGAGGATGTCGAAGGTCCGGGCGGTCAGGAACGCCTTGGTCAGGGCCACCTGGTCCTGGTAGCGGGTGCGCTCGGGGAAGGTGATGTCGTTGTCGGTCCAGAAGGAGCGCCGGAAGATCTTGTTCCACACGAAGACGTCCGCGAGCATCAGCGGCGCGTCCTCGATCCGGCACTTGAGGCGCGTGCGGGTGTGGTTGCGGCGCATCAGCGGGGTGACGTACCTCCGCTCCTCGCCGTTCTCGACGGTGACGCGCTCGGCGGAGCCGACCGCGAAGTCGGAGCCCGTACGCCGCAGCGTCTTGATCATCGAGCTCCAGGCGTCGCGGGGCAGGATGTCGTCGGGGTCGACGAAGGTGAGCAGCTCACCCGTGGCGGCCTCGATCCCGGTGTGACGGGCGATCGAGACGCCGGAGTTGGGCTGGCTGATCAGCGTGACCCGAGGGTCCTTCGCGGCGATGTCCTCGACGATCTCGGCCGAGCCGTCGGTCGAGCCGTCGTCGACGACGACGACCTCGATGGCGCAGACCTCGCGCAGGGGTTGGCGCAGGATGCTGTCGAGGCTGTCCGCGACGTAGTCGGCCACGTTGTAGACCGGTACGACCACGCTCAGCAGCCTCGGCTTCCTCCTTCTGATTCCCCCCACGCGCATAGACTCTAAAGGGGCACGCATCAACGCGACCTAGCGATGGTGAGCGTGTCGACCTCGGAGCCGTCCGAGGCGATCACCTCGAGGACGAGCCTGGCCTGCCCGTGGGCATCGCGCGGATGCGCGTCGAAGAACGCCACCGAGTGGGTCGCGTCGCCGACCGCGCGGTAGGTGGTCGGCTCAGGGATCTTCAGGCCGTTCTTGTCGGTGTAGTAGGAGAGCACCGGAAGGACGTCGGGGTAGGTCGAGCCGCCCCCGCCGCCGGCGGTGATGTAGATCGTGCCCTGCTCGGTGTCGACCGTGGAGCCGCGCGGCGCCTCCTGCACCGGCTTGCCGGCCCGCATCAGGTGGGTGCGCTCGTAGCAGTGGTTGTGGCCGTTGATCACCACGTCGACCTGGTAGCGGTCGAAGAGCGCCTCCCAGCGGTCACGGATGCCACCGTCGGAGGCGTGCGCGATGTTGGTGCAGTACGCGCACTGGTGGAAGCCGACCAGGATGAAGTCGATGTCGTCACGCGCCCGGAAGTCGGCCAGCCGCTGCTCCAGCCAGCTGTCCAGAGCCGCGCCGAGGTAACCCGCGTTCCGCGTGTACTCGTAGGTCGCGTCGTTGCCGTCGAGCGCGATGAAGGCGACGTTGCCCCGGACGAAGGAGTAGGTCTCCTGACCGCTGCCGGCACCGTTGCCGGGGTGGCGGAAGCGGGCGCGGTAGCCGTCGTAACCGAGCTCGCCGTTGCCGTTCTCCATCTCGTGGTTGCCGACCACGGTCATCCACGGGATCGCGTTGGCGCTGGGCTGGATCTGGGTCAGGAACTCGTCCCAGACACCGAAGTCCTGCTGCAGCTCGCCGCTCTTGCCCTGACCACCGGTGTCGGCATAGGCGATGTCGCCGACGACGAACGCGAACTCGGCGCCCTGCTGGCGGATCAGGTTCACGTTGCGTACGGCGTCCTCGGCCACGCCCATGTCGCCGAAGGCGGCGAAGCGGAAGCTCTCCCTGCCCTTGGGGGCGGTGGTGAACGAGCCCCTGGTCGGCGTGCCCCCGTCGTGGCTGAGCCGGTAGTAGTAGCGCGTGCCGGGCTTCAGGTCGCTGAGGTCGACGTGGTGGTAGACGCTGTCGACGCGGATGGAGGAGAGCGACTCGGGACGGAGGGTGAGCCCGTAGTCGGGCGTGACACCGAGGTCGAGTCGCGGCGCCTTCACCGAACCGGCCGTCGACCAGGACACGTTCATCTGCCTGACCGGGTTGGCCCCGTAGGACAGATGTACGCCGGTGGCCGGTGCGGCCGACCTGGCCGCCTGCGTCCACAGCATCGGGCCGGCGACGACTCCGGCGCCACCGATCAGGCCGGTCTTGAGCAGGGTGCGCCTGGACGGGCCGATTCTGGGGCCGGAGTGGGGGCTGACGGTCACGGGAGGATCAACGCATAGGTAGGCGAGACGTTAGGCCGCGTGCGGTGTCTCCGGGGTGAACGAGTGGTGAGAAGTTAGCGGATCGCAGCGTGGGACGCGGCCATTCGAGCCCCGAACGCCGCGTTGTCACGTACGAGCGCGATGTTGGTCGCCAGCGAGTCGCCGCCGGTCAGCTCGACGATCCGGGCCAGCAGGAACGGGGTGATGTCCTTGCCGTGGATGTCGCGGGCGTCGGCGTCGGCGAGCGCCTGGTCGATGTGCTTCCCGATCACCTCGGCGGGGATCTCGTCGGCGGCGGGGACCGGGTTGGCGATGACCAGGCCGCTGGGCAGCCCGAGGTCCCAGGTGGCCTGCATGACCGCGGCGGCCTCGTCGGGGCCGTCGATGCGCAGCGGCGCCGGGAAGCCGGAGCGGCGGGAGTAGAACGCCGGGAACTCGTCGCTGCCGTTGACCAGGACCGGCACCCCGTAGGTCTCCAGCGTCTCCAGGGTCAGCCCGATGTCGAGGATCGACTTCACCCCGGCGCTCACCACCGCGACCGGTGTGCGGGCGAGCTCGGTCAGGTCGGCGGAGATGTCGAAGGACTCGCTCGCGCCCCGGTGCACGCCACCGAGTCCACCGGTCACGAACGTCCTGATCCCGACCATCGCCGCCAGGCGCATCGTCGCGGCGACCGTGGTCGCCCCGTGGAGCCCGCGGGCGACGACGTAGGGAAGGTCGCGGACGCTGACCTTGGTCACGTCGGGGTCGGAGGCGAGGAGCTCGAGGTCGTCGTGGGACAGGCCGGCCCGAGGGATGCCGTCGAGCAGCGCGATCGTGGCCGGGACGGCACCGTTGTCGCGCACGATCTGCTCGACCTCGACGGCCATCTTCACGTTGTCGGGGTAGGGCATGCCGTGACTGATGATCGTCGACTCCAACGCGACGACCGGGCGTCCTTCGGCGAGCGCCGTCCCAACCTCCTCGGTGAGCCGGACCTTCATGCCAGGTCCCTCACCAGGGACTCGCTGAGGTCCATCCGGACGGTGTCGTGGGTGCCACAGGTGAGCGCTGCCGCGGCGTGGCCGAAACGCGCCGCCTCGACCAGGTCGACCTCGCGGAGCAGCTCGTGGGTGAACGCGGCGAGCATCGCGTCGCCGGCGCCGGTCACGTCGACGACGTCGGTCGGCACGGCGGGGAGCTCCTGGTAGACGTCGTTGTAGCTGATCACCGACCCGCGGGCACCCAGGCGCACCCAGACGACGCCGACCCCGCGGTCGTGCAGCGAGTGGACCGCCTTCTCGATCTCCGCGTCGGTGCCGGCGGGCAGGTCGGTCAGCGCGGCCAGCTCGGCCTGGTTGGGTGTGACCAGGTAGAGCTCGCGATCGGCCCGGATCAGGTCACGCGCGCGGCGCGCCTTCGGCACCGAGACGGGGTCGAAGCCGACCGGCACGTCGAAGTCGTGGGCGAGGTCGATCGCCACCTCGGCGGTGCGGACCGGGATGTTGCCCTCGACGAGCACCCCGCGAGCGTTCTTGATCAGGTCGCGGGCAGCCTCCACCACCAGCGGCGAGAACTCGTCGGTCGCGGCCATGTCGGCCACCGCGACCACCAGCTCGCCGGAAGGGTCGAGCACGGCGTTGTAGGTGCCGGTGCGTACGTCTGCCCGACGGCGCACGTAGGTGCAGTCGACACCGACGTCCTCGGTGTAGCTGATCACCTCGTCGCCGATCGGGTCGTCGCCGACGACCGAGACCAGCGCCACCGAGTCACCCAGACGCGCGAGGTTCTCGGCGACGTTGCGGCCGACCCCACCAGGCGAGAGTCCGGCGGATCCGGACATGCTCGAACCCATCACCACCTGCTCGTGTGCACGAGCGTGGAGATCCATGTTGGAGCCGCCGATCACGACGATATCTGGCGGAGTTCGCGGGTTCATCACCTGCATCGTAGGTGGGGTCCTCAGATCGCGCCCCCTCATAAAGTATGAACTTGGCGCGGCCCGGACGTGTCCCCGCTCACCCGCCGTCGCCACCGACTGCCGGACAGCGCCGCGCCGCTGATGCTAGATTCCGCCGGTCCGGCGCGAATACGCCTCGCGGCGTATGTGCTCAGGGTCGCCCGGACCACCCCACCCCGGCAGCGCCATCGTCGGCGCTGACCCGTCTCGAAGGCAGCACACATGTCTCTACGTCGGCGCACGATCGCGCTGATCCCCGTCTCGACCCTGGCCTGCATGTTGATCGCGACCGTCGCGTTCGCTCCGACCCCGGCCGTTGCCCAAACCTCCGACGATCCTCTGCCGATCACCCCCGAGCTCGTGTACGCCACCAGCGGCACTGTCCACAACTCGCTCTCGGGCTCGACGGCGTTCGACCCGATCGACGACCGGACCTGGGTCGGGTTCTGCGACCCAGCCGAGGTCGACCCGGAGGAGAGCTATGGCGAGGTGATCATCGAGGCCTGTGACGAGTCGCCGTCCAGCCAGCGCATGGTCTGGACCTTCGACGACCAGAACGTGCTGGCCGAGCTCTCCGCCGACGACATCGTGTCGGCGAGGTTCCAGATGACTGCAGACCTCGCCTGGGTCGACGAGGTCGACTGCCGACAGGGTGCGTTGGAGCTCTACACGGGTGCCGACTGGTCCCAGGAGCCGACGGCCGTGTCGACGTACGCTCCGAGCGGATGTGACGGAGGTGCCCGCACATGGAACGGGTACTTCTCCTTCGACGCCACCGAGCTCGCCAAGCAGGCGGCCTCCGGCGACGGCTCGCTCACCGTCGGCGTCAAGGCGGCCGATGAGACCTGCATGGCCTGCGGCTGGAACCGGATCAAGGTCGGCGCCCTGCAGATCACGTTCAACCGCGCGCCCGCCGACCCGGCGAGTATCCGGGTCGGCACGTCCTACCCGGGCGACCTGCCGTGCACGTCGACCCCTCAATGGCTGAACAGCGACATCTACGCGAGCGCGTACGTCGCCGATCCGGACACTCCGTACCACAGCGGAGAGACGGTGACCGCGACGTTCGAGGTCTTCCCCGCGGGCCAGTCACCTGATGGGACACCGATCTTCCAGCGTACGGCCACGGAGCGGTACGCCGATGCCCGCATCGCCATCGCGATCCCACCCGACGTCCTCAACGACGGCGCCCTTTACGACCTCTGGATCACGTCGAGGGACGGCTATGGCAAGGAGAGCGGCCCGGTCCGCTGCACCTTCGGAGTCGATCGCACCGACCCAGAGCCTCCGACCATCACGCCGGTCGTCGGCGGCGATGCGGTCTACGTCGCGACCGAGCCCCGGGGCGGAGCCGGGGTTCCCGGGTACTTCTGGATCAGCGGCGGCGGCTCGGACGTAGCGACCTACCGGTTCTCAGGCGGTACGAGTGCCTCCTGCGGCACGGGGTCTGCGGCGCCCGCCACCGACACGACCGGGTTCTCCTTCACACCCGACTCCCGGGCTGTGTTCATCGAAGGACGTGTCGTCGCGTGCGCGGTCGACAGGGCCGGCAACTGGAGCCAGACGACGACCTATGTGTTCGACGTCGGGAGCAGCGACACCGCGGTGGCGACGCCGCCGGCGATTACCGTGAGCGGTGCCTCGTCCTACGGTTACGGAAGCACGTACACCTCTGACATCACGCTCAGTGCCGACGCGGCGACGCCCTACGGCGAGGTGACGGTCAGCGAAGGTTCGACCGTCCTCGGGGATGCGACGTTCGACGCGCGTACGAAGTCGGTGACGATCCCGGCGAAGAGGCTCTCGGTCGGTTCTCACACGCTCACCTACACCTACCAGGCGTTCCCGGGCGCGCCGAGGTGGTCGACACGAAGGTCGTCAAGGTGGTCGGTACGTTCGTCGCAGCGACGCCGACGATCAGCGGCACGGCCAAGGTCGGCAAGACCTTGACCGCGTCGCGGGGCACGTGGACCCCGACGCCGAGCACGGTGACGTACGTCTGGAAAGCCGGAACCACGACGCTCAAGTCGAGCACGTCGAATCAGCTGGTCATCCCGGTATCGGCCAAGGGGAAGCAGATCACGGTGAGCGTGATCGGGGCACGGTCGGACTACACGACGAAGACGGTGACCAGTGCGAAGACCGCCACGGTCGCGGCGGGTACTTTCAGCGCTCCGCGTCCCTACCTCAAAGGCACCGTGGAGTACGGCCACACCGTGACCGCTGTGCGCGGGACCTGGTCGCCGTCGCCGTCATCGCTCACCTACGTCTGGAAGATCAACGGAACGGTCGTGAAGCGAGGGACGTCGGCGTCGCTGTTCCTCCGCAAGGCCTGGAACGGCAAGCAGGTCACCGTGACCGTGATCGGCTCCCGGGCGGGTTACACGTCCAAGACGATCACGTCGTACGCGAAGACGATCTGAACCGAGGGTGATGTCGGGAGCGCCACTGCGACGCTCCCGACATCCCCGGAGTCTCAGCCGAGGAGCTCCCTGCCGACCTCCTCGACCGAGCGGCAGCCGACCAGACCGAGGGAGAGGTCGAGCTCGGCGATCATGTGCTCGACGACGGCCTGGACACCGGAGGCACCGGCGAGCGCGAGGCCGTAGACGTACGGGCGGCCGAGGAGGACCGCGTCGGCGCCCAAGGCGAGCGCCTTGAGGATGTCGGCGCCGGAGCGGATGCCGGAGTCGAAGAGCACCGGGATGCGGCCGTCGACCTCGTCGACGATGCTCGGCAGGGCGTCGATGGAGGCGATGGCACCGTCGACCTGACGGCCGCCGTGGTTGGAGACGATGATCCCGTCGACGCCGTGCTCGAGCGCGCGGCGGGCGTCCTCGGGCGCCTGCAGCCCCTTGAGCACGATCGGCAGGTCGGTCATCTCCCGCAGCCGGTCCAGGTCGTCCCAGATCAGGTCGGAGCGGGAGAAGACGTCGAGGAAGGTCTCGACCGCGGCCCGGGCGTGGCCCGAACGTAGGTTCTCGACGACCTTGCCGGGGTGGTGCTGGGCCATCGAGGCGACCGCGGAGAGGGCGGCGGGGAGCTCACGGAGCCCGGGGCGCACGCTCGTCCTACCACCACCGGAGAGCCGCTGCTGGACGAGGGCACGGAACGCCGGGTCGGAGGTGTACTGCGCGATCCCCAGCCCCCTCGCGAAGGGCAGGTAGCCCAGATCGAGATCACGCGTACGCCACCCCAGCATGTGCGTGTCGAGGGTGACGACCAGCGCGTCGGAGCCGATGGCTTCGGCGCGGCGTACGAAGGACTCGACGATCGACTCGTCCTTGGACCAGTAGAGCTGGTAGAGCCGCGGGGTGTCGCCCAGGTCCGCGGCGACCTCCTCCATCGGGACCGACGCCTGGGTCGAGATCACCATCGGGACGCCGGTCGCGCGGGCGGCCGCGGCGACCTCGTGCTCGGCACGCGGGTGGGCGAGCTCGAGCACACCAACCGGGCCGAGCATCAGCGGAGCCGGCATGTCCACCCCGAACAGCGTGGTGCGCAGGTCGCGGCTCTCGACGTCGGCGAGCATCCGGGGCACCAGCCGGAAGTGGTCGAAGGCGGCGGTGTTGGCGGCAACGGTGCGCTGCTGACCGGCTCCGCCGGCGACGTACGCCCAGGCCTCCTTGCTCATCGCCCGGTGGGCCGCCTCAGCGAGCGCCGAGGGCAGGGTCGGAACCACGGGTCGATGCCCGAACAGGCCTTTGCGGAAGATCGCCGACTGGAGGTCTCTACCGATACTCACGCGCGAAGGCTACTCGCGCCGGGAGCGATCCGGGCGGGAAGCGCGGCTCCGGCGAGCGCCGTGATCAGCCGGTGGCACCGGTCCGTCATCTCAGCGGGGGTGACCCCGGGGTGGTCGAGCCACCAGGTGATCAGCGCGTCGACGGCACTCATCCAGACCGCGGTCAGCGCGGAGGCGTCGAGGGGGTCGTCGTCGCCCACGAGCCGCATCAGCTCCCCGACGCCCTCGACGGCGAGCCGGGTGATGCGGTCGGTGTAGACCGCGCGAGCAGCCGCCACCTCACCGTCGTCGGGCGCCGACGGGTCGAAGAGGAGCCGCCACAGCCACGGCTGCGGCTCGAGCGTACGGAAGAGGCCGTCGAGCGTGCGCAGACCGCGCTCGAGGCCGACGGAGTCGTCGGCGGCGACCCGCTCCATCTCGGCCGCGAGCGTCTCCGCGCCGTAGTTGAAGCTGGCCAGGAAGAGGCCCTCCTTGGAGCCGAAGTACTGGTAGACCAGCGGCTTCGAGATGCCGGCGTCGGCTGCGATCCCGGCGACGGACGCCCGGGCGAACCCCACCGTGCCGAAGACCTCGCAGGCGGCCCGCACGATCTGCAGCTCGCGGTCGGCGCGTGGGACGCCCTTCGTTCCAGCGTTGGCCCGTGACATGACGAAGAGTCTAGCGACGGCATATGACTTTGAGGTAACTTACCCAAAGGTCATATCACAGGAGGTCCCCCATGAACGACGTTCTCGACCCACTGAAGAACCCGCTGACGTACGCCATCCCGTTCTTCGCGCTCTCGATCCTCATCGAGCTGGCCGCACTGAAATGGCTCGACCACGACGACAACCTGGCGGGCTACGTGTTCAAGGACGCGCGCACCTCGATCCTGATGGGCGTCGGGTCGATCGTGTCGATGACCGTGTTCAAGGTCCTGACGCTCGGGATCTACACCGCGATCTTCGCCTATGCGTCGCTGTGGCAGATCCCCAACACCTGGTGGGGTCTGGCGATCTCGGTCGTGCTCGTCGATCTCGCCTACTACTGGAGCCACCGCTTCGTGCACCGCACCCGCGTCGGCTGGGCGGCGCACCAGGCCCACCACTCCTCCGAGTACATGACCTTCGCGACCGCGCTGCGGCAGAAGTGGAACCCGTGGTTCGAGTTCTTCTTCTTCCTGCCGCTGCCGTTCCTGGGCGTCTCACCCATCGCGATCTACATCGCGTTCTCGGCCAACCTGATCTACCAGTTCTTCGTGCACACCGAGACGATCGGCAAGCTGTGGCGCCCGATCGAGCTCGTCCTCAACACCCCGAGCCACCACCGCGTCCACCACGGCTCCGACCCGGAGTACCTGGACAAGAACTACGCCGGCATCCTGATCGTCTGGGACCGCCTCTTCGGCACGTTCCAGCCGGAGGTCCAGCGCCCGACGTACGGCCTGACCTACAAGGTCGACACCTACAACCTGCTCCGTCTGGAGTACGGCGCGTTCCGCGAGCTCTGGAACGACGTACGCAGCGCCGACGGCTGGCGGCTCAAGCTGAGCTACGTGTTCCGGCCGCCGGGGTGGACACCGGAGCGCGACTGTTCGTCTAGGTATGCAGATCAGTCTTCACATCCCTAGTGGAACTCCGCCAGGGATGTGACGGTTCGGCTGCATACCTAGACGAACATCCAGGCCGTCAGGCCGCCCGCCGTCGCCCCAGAATCATCACGATGATCAGGCCGAGCAGACCCACGACCACGAGCACGACGCCCGGGGCGGCTACCTCGACGAGCTTCGCGCCCTCCGGCGACGTCGGCTCGCTGAAGCTCACCTGCTGAGGCTCGGGGGCGATCGCCTCGGGGAACTCCTTGGCGATCTCGGCCTGGAGCTTGTCGGTGTATTCCTCCACGCGCGGCGAGCTGCCGGCGGCGAGGATCGTGTCGCCCTTCTGCTGCACGAAGAAGTAGTAGTCCTCGTTGGCGGTCAGCGACTTCCGCTGGCACGGGCCGGTGTTGAGGGTGACCTGCAGGTTGCTGCCGCTGATCACGCCCTTGAGCGCCTTGACGACGGTCACGGGGTAGACGACCGGGCCGCCCTTCCTGGTGGCCCTGCCCGGGCCGGTGACCCGCGCGTGGAAGACGAGCGGCTCCTTGACGGCGTCGCTGAGCTTGAACGCGGGGCACTTCGCGGGAGCCGTCAGCGGCGAGGTGGCAGGGGCTGCCGAAGCAGGTGCGGGGCTCGTCATGATCATCGCTGTCGCGACAAGAGCAACGGCAGCGAGGAGCTGGGGGACGCGGCGCATGGCGAAGATCAAACCAGTCAGAGCCCGAAGACTCCAGCCAGGACCCGCGCGACGCCGTCATCTTCATGCCCGGGCGCCAGGTGGGACGCGCACTCGACCACGCTCGGATGGGCGTCCGCCATGGCGTACGACGTGCCGGCCCAGGTCAGCATCGGCAGGTCGTTGGGCATGTCGCCGAAGGCGATCACGTCCGTCGCGGAGATGCCGAGCTCGGTGCACACCAGCTCCAGCGTGGAGGCCTTGGTGACCCCGGGGGCGCTGATCTCGAGCAGCGGGAACGAGGAGTGGGTGACGTTGACCCGTTCGCCCACGACCGCCGCGGCTGACGCGAGCAGCTCGTCGGCGTCATCGTCGTCGTGGCGGCGGGCGAGCAGCTTGATGAGCGGCTCGTCGGCGAGCTCCTCGATCGCGGCGACCCGCCTCGCGGGCCGGAGCGCGTCGGACGTGTGGGTCGCGAACGCCGGCTCGCAGGACCAGCCCTCGAGCGACTCGGTCGCGAAGACCAGGCCGGGCAGGCTCGCCTTCAGCGTGGCCGCCACCTCGGCGGTCAGGGCCGGCTCGATCAGTCGGGTGAGCCGCGGCTGATCGGTGGCGACGTCCCACACCAGCGCGCCGTTGGAGACGATCGCCAGGCCGACGCTGCCGATGTGCTCGAAGAGCTCGCGGGTCCAGCGCAGCGGCCGCCCGGTCACGAAGATGACCGGCACACCGATCTCCTCGAGCTTCACGAGCACGTCACGAGTGAAGTCCGAGACCGAACCGTCTGCTCTGACCAGAGTGCCGTCGAGGTCGGTCGCGACGAGCTTCGGCGTACTCATTCTTCCATTCTGCCACCGGGGACAGGCCGGGCCATCACCAGATGCCCGTCCTCGTCGGCGCCACGCAGGTCGGTGAACCCGCACTTGGCGAGCACGCGGAGGCTGGCCGCGTTGGTCGGCTCGACGGAGGCCCGGATGCGTACGCCCTCCTGGTCGGCGCACGCCAGCAGAGCCTTGAGCGCCTCGGTGGCGAAGCCCCAGCCGCGGGCCTCCTCGACCAGGCCGTAGCCGACCTCGGTCTCGGGAGTGCCGTCGGACGCGGCGTCGGGCGGGCCGAAGAAGCCGATCGACCCGAGCACGGTGCCGTTGCGCATGATGTAACGGGAGCTCCACGGGTCACCGTCGACCCACATCGTCGCCGCGTCGCGATCGTCCACGCGGGGGAACTGCGGGTGCCAGCCCTGCGGCCGGCCGAGGCCGCCGTTCGGGTCACGGATGGCATCGACGTCGGCGCGGGTCCACAACGGCAGCGTCAGCCGCTCGGTGCGGATGGTGGTGGGAAGAGTCACGAGCGCCAAGACTCCCAGAACAGCAATCTCAGAACCAGCGGGAGAGCTCCAGCGCCGCGCCGTCGTCGGCGACGTGGGCGGTCACCGCGTCGGCGATCTCCTGGACGACCTCCGGAGCGTTGCCCATGGCGACCCCGCGGCCTGCCCACTCGAGCATCTCGATGTCGTTGCGGCCGTCGCCGATGGCGAGTACGTCGGCGGGCTCGAGGTCGAGCTGGTCGCAGACGTAGGAGAGGCCGGATGCCTTGGAGACGCCGACCGGGGTCAGGTCGAGCCAGGCGGTGTAGCCGACGACGTAGTCGATGCCGTGCAGGCCGAGCTCGCGACCGAGGGCGAGGAAGTCCTCCGGGGTCGCGTCGGGGTCGCGGATGATCACGCGGGAGACCGGCTCGGCGACCATCTCCTCGATCGGAGTGATGGTCCGGTCGCCGCCCAGCTCGCCCTCCGGGAAGGGCCGGTTCATCCGGTAGCCGACACCGCGGTTCTCGACCGCGACGAGAACATTCGGGCGGCGCTCGAGGATCGCCTGGACGGCGGCCCGCGCGTCGAAGGTCTCCTCGTGCACGACCTCGGCCGGTGGGTAGCGGGAGACGACCGCGCCGTTGGCCGCGACGATCCACAGCCGGTCGGCTCCGTCGTCGGGGATGCCGATGAGGTCGGCGATGCCCGTCATCGCGTGGATCGAACGACCCGAGGAGAGCACCACCTGCGCCCCGGCGTCGTACGCCCGGCGAACCGCATCACGCACCTTGTCCGAAAGCGCCTCGGAGGTGGTGCCCGTCCCGTCGACCCAGCGCAGCAGGGTGCCGTCGATGTCGAGCGCGACGAGCTTCGGCTGCCAGGCGGCCTCGCCGGGCCGCGCGGTGGTGCTTTCGGTCGTGCTCACTTCTGGATCGGCTCCAGGACCTCGCGCCCGAGCCACTTCTGCAGCGCCTTCGGCACCCGCACCGACCCGTCGGCCTGCTGGTGGGTCTCCAGGACGGCGACGATGGCGCGGGTGATCGCGGTCAGCGTGCCGTTGAGCGTGGCGACCGGGGTGGTGCCGGTCTCCGTGCGCGCCCGGATGTCGAGGCGACGGGCCTGGAAGGTGGTGCAGTTGGACGCCGAGGTGAGCTCGCGGTATTTCCCCTGCGTCGGGATCCATGCCTCGCAGTCGAACTTCCGCAGCGCGCTCGGACCGAGGTCGCCGGCGGCGACGTCGATGACCTGGTAGGCCAGCTCGAGCTTGTCCAGGAACGCCTTCTCCCACTCGAGGAGACGCTGGTGCTCGGCGTACGAATCCTCGACGGTGGTGTAGACGAACATCTCCACCTTCTCGAACTGGTGGACCCGGATGATGCCCTTGGTGTCCTTGCCCGCCGACCCGGCCTCCTTGCGGAAGCAGGACGAGAAGGCGGCGTAGCGGCGCGGCAGCGTCTCCGGGTCGAGGATCTCGTCGGCGTGGTAGGCCGCCATCGGCACCTCGGAGGTGCCGACGAGGTAGAGGTCGTCGTCCTCGATCTTGTAGACGCCGTCGTCGACCTGGTCGAGGAAGCCGGTGCCCTCCATCGCCTCCGGGCGCACCAGCGCCGGCGCGATGACCTGGGTGAACCCGGCCTCGCGGGCCTGCTCCATCGCCAGGTTGATCAGCGCGAACTCCAGCTCGGCGCCGACGCCGGTCAGGAAGTAGAAGCGGCTGCCCGACACCTTGGCGCCACGCTCGAGGTCGATCGCGCCCAGCATCTTGCCGAGCTCGACGTGGTCGCGCGGCTCGAAGCCCTCGGCCTCGAAGTCGCGCGGCTTGCCGACCGTCTCGATCACGACGAAGTCGTCCTCACCACCGGCCGGAGCGTCGTCGGCGAGGTTGGGGATGGCCTTGAGGGCCTTCTTCCACTCCTCCTCGGCAGCGTTCTGCGCCGCCTCGGCCTCCTTCACCGCGGCCGCGAGGTCCTTCACCTGAGCCAGGAGCTCCTGCTTCTCCTCGCCCTGGGCCTGGGCGACCTTCTTGCCCATCTGCTTCTGCTCGGCCCGCTTGGCCTCGAAGTCGGCGATCGCCGCCCGTCGGGCGCTGTCCGCAGACAGCGCCCGGTCCACCACGTCGGAGGACGCGCCGCGGCGCTCCTGCGAGGCACGGACGCGGTCGGGGTCTTCGCGGAGGATGCGCGGGTCGATCATGCGGCAAGGCTAGTCGACCGGACCACCAGATCTCACTTCAGTAATCGGTGTCGGGCGGCCGACGACAGCAACCGGCGTCGGGACTCGATCGAGCGGCCTGGGTGTCAGATTCAAAAACGGCGCGCTGCACGGCCCTCGGGCCCGCTACGGAATGCGCACGCGCCGCTCGACCGACGAGCTCGTGTCCGTGCCGGTGCCTCCGTCGCCGTAGTCGCGACCGTAGCCGCCGACGAGACGGTCGTTGCCGGAGTGCCCGTAGAGGGAGTCGTTGCCCGAACCGCCCTCGATCCGGTCCGAACCACCGAGGCCGACGAGCTTGTTGGCCCCGCTGTTGCCCCGCAGAACGTCCGCGTAGTTCGTGCCGGTCAGCCGCTCGAAGGTCAGCAGGCGATCCGCTCCCGCGCCCGTCGACTGCACCGAGGTCGTGTTGAGCGCGACCTTCACCCCGTTGCGTACGTTCGAGTACGCGACGGTGTCGGTGCCCGAGCCACCCTCCGCTCGGTCGTTGCCCAGGCCCGGCAGGATCGTGTCGTTGCCGCCACCACCCAGAAGTACGTTGGCGCCACCGTCACCGGTGAGCCGGTCGGCGTAGGGGCCGCCCTTGAGGTTCTGCATCCCCGCGAGCGTGTCGGTTCCGGCACCCCCGGTCGCACGGGACATGCTCACGGTGACGGAGTTCGTGGCAGTGACGTACGACGCGGTGTCGATGCCGGCGCCACCGTTCAGCGAGTCGTCGCCGGCGTTGCCCGCCAGCAGATCGTCGCCGCTGTCACCGCGCAGGGAGTCGGTGTTGTTTCCACCCTCCAAAGCGTCGTTGCCACTTCCGCCCTCGATCGAGTCGTCGCCCGCGTCGCCCTTCAGACGGTCGTTGCCGCCTCCGCCGATGACTCGATCGTCACCGGCTTCACCGACGACGGAGTCCGCGCCTTCTCCCGCGCTCACGGTGTCGTTGCCAGCTCCAGCCTTGATCGTGTCGTTTCCGTCCCCGCCATCGATCCTGTCGGCAGATCCGTCGGTGGGGCTGTAGTGGTCCTCGTCGCCGTAGATCGCATCCACTCCTCCCTTGCCGTAGATCGAGTCGAGACCGGGACCGCCGACCAGATCATCCTTGCCGGCCCCGCCCTCGATGAGGTCGTTGCCGGAACCACCGTTGATCCGGTTCGAGCCAGCGGCACCATAGATCTTGTCGTCCCCGGAATCGCCCGAGGCGTTGAGCGATCCCGAGCCACCGTGGATCACGTCGTTGCCGTTGCCACCCTCGGCCACGCCCCCGAACTGCCCGACGTGGATGGTGTCGTTGCCGTCCTCACCGAAGGCGTTCTCGGCTGCCCACTCGGCGCGGCCGATCGTGATGGTGTCGTCGTCTCGGCCACCGAGGATGACCGACGCTGCGGTGCCGCCGTGCAGGATGTCGTTGCCGTCACCGCCGCGGATGGTGTCGTCCCCAAACGCCCCACCGGTGATGGTGTCGTTTCCGCCGTCACCGTAGAGCTGGTCGAAGTTGTCGCCTCCGTAGGGCGTCGGCGTGAGCGTGTCACCACCTCCGTCGCCTCGAACGACGTCGTCGCCCGACCCGTCGTTGAGCGTGTCGTGACCCTCGCCGCCGCTCACCCAGTCGTCGTCGGCACCGGCCTCTACAACGTCGTCACCGCTACCAGCCTCGATGTTGTCGTCGCCGCTCTCCGCACGGATGATGTCGTTGCCAAAGCCACCGACCAGGCGGTCGTTGCCGCGGTAACCCAGGACCGTGTCGTCACCTGACCCCGCGTCGATCGTGTCGTCGCCCTCGTAACCGTCGATCCTGTCGTCACCGTTCGTACCAGTGATCACGTCGGCGTGGCTGGTTCCGACCACCGACTCGAACCCGGCAATGGTGATGCCCCAACTGTTGGCACCGGACGCCATGTCGAGCTCGATGGCCGTCGCCGACGTGTTGGCGTCGAGATCGGGAGCGAGGTCGAGCTCATCTGTTGCGGTGTCGGCGGAACCGGCGTCGAAGACGTCACCTGACGCGCTCGCGTCGTTCACCGTGATCCGGTCAGCGCCCTCGCCGCCGAGCACGGTGTCGGCGTCCGCATTGCCCCTGAGCCAGTCCGCACCGGCGCCACCGTCGATGAGATCGGCACCTGCATCTCCACGGAGGCTGTCGTCACCGTCCGCGCCGTAGAGCCGATCGTCTCCGGCACCGCCGTAGCTCCTGTCGTCGGCAGGACCGCCGTAGAAGGTGTCGGCGCCGCCCTGTCCGTCGAAGGCAGCGGGGGTCGGCCCCGCATGGAAAGTGTCGTCGCCGTCGCCTCCCTTGGCAGCCAAGAACAGAGACTGCATCCCGCCGAGGATGATGTCGTGTCCGGCGCCCGCGTCGAGCGTCAGGAAGTCGCCGTCGATGGTGTCGTCGCCCTCGCCGGCGTTCACGCGGTTGCTGAACCTGGGGTAGATCGTGTCGTCACCCGGCCCACCGGCGATGTTCGCGGCGCCCTCCCCCTGGACGCAGATCCAGTCGTTGCCACCCAGGGCGTCGACGGTGACCCCGGCCGGCACAGCGATCACGTCGTCGCCCTCGGTCGGCGCCTGACCCTCGACACTGAGGTCGACGGTGACGGCCTTGCCGCCGCACTCACCCTCCGCCGCGGCAGCCGAGCCGGCGAGGAGGCCACCGACGCCGAGGGCTACGGCGGGGACGGACAAGAGCCCGAGGAGGGCGTACGAGGACACGCGAGAGCGCATGAGAGAGACCTCACAACGACGAGGGACCGAGGAATGCCGACGCCGACCCGAATCATGCGCGGAGTGTGGACGATAACGGTTACAACCGGGCGCTGCCTCGGCTTTTGACCAGTCCGTTCATTCACTGTGTGGAAGCCGTTTCGCGCATACTGACTCACCGTGCTTGACCTTTCTCGCCGCGCCCTGCTGCTCTGGGCGGCTTCGTTGTTCGCCCTGTGCGCCCTGATCGGGATCGCGGCGGTCAACGCGTGGCCGCCGGTCTCGACGATCGACGAGCTCGGCCGCGACGCCGCGGCGGTGACGGCGGAACACCGCTGGATGCTGGACTTCTGGCACGTCGTCGAGGTGGCCACCGAGTGGTATCTCGCGGTCGGCGTCGCCTTCCTGGTCGCCGCCGGACTGTTCCGCAAGTACCTGCGCGCCGCCGTCTATGTCTTCGGCGTCGTGGTGATCACCGTGGTCGTACGCCGGGCGACCGTGCTGCTGGTCGACCGGGACCGGCCGGAGTGGCAGGTGGCGTCGTGGCTGCACGAATCGCCTGCGTACCCCTCCGGTCATGCGACCGGGGTCGCGGTCCTGGCGGGTGTGATCGCGGTGGTCGTGACGATGTTCGTACGCCGCCGCGGCCTGCGCCGCCTCGCCTACACCGGCCTCACGCTGCTGGTGGTGCTCGTCGCCGCGGACCGGGTCTTCCTCGGACGCCACTATCCCTCCGACGTGCTCGGCGGGATCGCGTTCGCCGCCGGCGCGGTTTTCCTCGGCATGGCGCTCTACACGCCGCTTCCTGCCTCGCACGCTCTGGGACGGCGGCCGCTGGTGGACTCGGTGCGGGGCAACCGGAAGATCGCGGTCGTCCTCAACCCGATCAAGGTCGAGTCGGTCGAGCAGTTCAAGACCATGGTCACCACGATGGCCAAGGAGTCCGGCTGGAAGACGCCGACCTGGCACCTGACAACGGTCGACGACCCCGGCAAGGGGATGGCGCTCGCGGCCCAGGAGGAAGGCGCCGACCTGGTGCTCGTGTGCGGCGGCGACGGCACCGTACGCGAGGTCTGCTCCGCCCTGGCCGGCACCGGCATCGCGGTGGGGATCGTCCCCGGCGGCACCGGCAACCTGCTCGCCCGCAACCTGTCGATCCCGCTCTACATCCGCGCCGCGATCGACGTCGCCCTCACCGGACAGGACCAGGCGATCGACCTGGTCGAGGTCTCGGGCGACAACCTCGAGGACACCAACTTCCTGGTCATGGCCGGGATGGGCTTCGACGCCGCGATCATGAGCGGCGTCAACGAGGACATCAAGAAGAAGATCGGCTGGATGGCGTACGTCCTGTCCGCCTTCAAGAGCCTGATGTTCCCGGCGATGCGGTTGGAGATCTCCGTCGACGGCGGCGAGTTCACCCGGCACCGGGCACGTACGGTCGTGGTCGGCAACGTCGGCTACCTCCAGGCCAACATGCCGCTGCTGCCGGCGGCCGCGCTCGACGACGGGCTCGTCGACGTGGTGCTGCTGTATCCGCAGCGGTTCTGGTCGTGGCTCCCGCTCGCGTTCCGGGTGCTGAGCAAGCGCCCGCGCACCGACAACCTGGTCAACCGGATGACCGGGGCCAGCGTCGTGATCCGGACCAACCACGACCAGCCGCGCCAGCTCGACGGCGACACGATCTCCGAGGGTCGCGAGCTGCGGATGCAGTGCCTTCCCGGACGTCTCCTCGTTCGCGTGCCACGCTGAAGCGCGGTCCCGATTCGGTCCCGAATCGGGCGACACGCCAGCGTGTCGAAGGTCCCGGCAATCCAGGCACAAAGTCCCGATTTGGGGGCGATTTCGCGGCGTTTGGCGTCGATTCTCGAGTTAAACCTGCCCGACTCGCCGGGCACAGATGTCTTGTTGATCAGTAAATGTTCATAAGGTGTCAGACGCGACTCGGCGTGAGCCGAGTCGGCGTCCCCGCTCGGGCTCAAGCCTGACTCCGGCCGGCGACGTAGCAAGTCCCACACACTGGTCGGAAATCCCCCGCGACCAGTGGTCGACTCCCGGGCCGTCCCACCCGCAGCCCGGGTATTAAAACCGGCACGCTCGGAACGGTTCCCCCGCCACGCCCGAGCGTGCCGGTGTCGTTTTCGGCCAGATCAGGCCTCCCCGATCAGCGCTTGGGCCTCGCCTGCTGGACCGCCTCGGTCTCCTCGGGCGACATCAGCTGGGACGACTCCCAGCCACTGATGCTCTTCGCGTACGACCTCGCCTCGGTGCGCCCGTGGATCGAGGTGAGCACGACGCCGTCGCCGTTGTCGTCGAGCAGGGCCAGACACCAGCTCAGGTGACCGCCCGCGTCTCCGAACGCGTCGAACCGCACCACCGCGAGATGGCGCAGGTTCATCGCCGACTCGGCGCGCAGCGCCGCGACCTCGGCACGCAGACCTGCCACGTCGGTGGGCAGCGACTCGACCGAGGTCGGGTCGGGGCGGCGTACGTCCTTCGTCTTCTGCCAGGCCGCCCCAGCGAACACCAGGGCGGCGATTGCGGTCAGCAGACTGAGAATGGCAAGAGCAAGCACAGCGGGCGAATCTAGACTGTCGATGTGTCTGAGCCACATCGCATCGCCTATCAGGGCGAACCAGGGTCCAACTCACACATGGTGTGCCAGCGGCACTACCCCGAGCTGGAGTCGGTGCCGTGCGCCTCGTTCGAGGACGTCTTCGCGACCGTCGAGGCGGGTGAGGCATCGCTGGCCATGATCCCGATCGACAACTCCCTCGCGGGGCGGGTGGCCGACATCCACCACTTCCTCCCCGAGTCCAACCTGCACATCATCGCCGAGCATTACCTCCGGATCCGGTTCCACCTGCTCGGTCTTCCGGGCGCCCACCTCGACGACATCCGTACGGTCCACTCCCACGTCCACGCCCTCGGCCAGTGCCGCAACATCATCCGCGAGCACGGGTTCACGCCGGTCGTCTCCGGTGACACCGCCGGCGCGGCGCGCGAGGTGGTCGAGGCCGGTGACCCGACGATGGCGGCGATCTCCCCGCCGCTGGCGGCCTCGATCTACGGCCTGGACGTGCTCGCGACCGACATCGAGGACGCCGACCACAACACCACCCGCTTCGTGGTGCTCTCGCCCGACTTCATCCAGGCACCCGCAGACCAGGGCCCGGTGGTGACGTCGTTCATCTTCAACGTACGCAACCTCCCGGCCGCCCTCTACAAGGCGCTCGGCGGCTTCGCGACCAACGGCGTGAACATGACCAAGCTGGAGTCCTACATGGTGGACGGGAAGTTCACCGCGACCCAGTTCCTCGCCGAGGTCGACGGCCACCCCGACCAGCCTGGCCTGAAGCGGGCCCTGGAGGAGCTGGCCTTCTTCACGACCGACGTGAAGCTGCTGGGCGTCTACCCCGCCGACCCGGCGCGGTTCTGAACGATGGGAAGTCCTGAGCCCGTCGAAGGGACGAAGGAGTTCGCCGACCTCGGGTTCGCCCGCGTCGACCTCGACCGCGAGCGGCGCACCGGTGACCCCGAGGTCGTGTACGCCGCGGGCAAGACGCCCGAGCAGGTCGTCGGAATCCTGGATCGGCTGCACCGTGCGCACCCCACGCGCGCGGTCCTGGCCACCCGGGTCTCCGCCGAGGCCGCTGCCCTCGTCGCGGCCGAGCTGCCGACTGCGGTGCACGACGCCGAGGCCCGGGCGATCACGCTCGGGCCGCTGCCGACCCCGCAGGGCCGGGTGTGCGTCGTGGCGGCCGGCACCTCCGACGGACCGGTCGCCGCCGAGGCGGCGCTGGCCTGCCAGGTCCATGGCGCCGGTGTCGAGCGGATCACCGACGTCGGCGTCGCCGGGATCCACCGCCTGTTCGCCGTACGCGACCGCCTCGAGGACGCCGACTGCCTGGTCGTCGTCGCCGGGATGGAAGGCGCGCTCCCGTCGGTGGTCGGCGGGCTGGTCGGGGTGCCGATGATCGGGGTGCCGACCTCGGTCGGCTACGGCGCCTCCTTCGGGGGACTCGCCGCGCTGCTGGCGATGCTCAACTCGTGTGCTCCCGGCGTGACCGTGGTCAACATCGACAACGGCTACGGGGCCGGCGTCGCGGCGGCCCGGATCGCCCGGCGGGCTCGATGAGCATCGTCTGGGTCGACGCGTCCTCCGGCGCATCCGGGGACATGCTCCTCGGAGCGCTGGTCGAGGCCGGCGTGCCGCTGTCGGTGGTCTCCTCGGCGGTCGACGCGGTCGCGCCCGAGCCGGTTGATCTGACCGCTGAGCAGGTCAGACGTGGCGCTCTCGCCGCCACCCGGTGCCACGTCTCGATCGCCGACTCGGTCCACCACCGCACCTGGGCCGACGTCCGCGCGCTGCTCACCGACGCTGTCCTGGACGATGCGGTTCGTGACCTGGCGCTACGGGTCTTCGAGCGGCTGGCGGTCGCCGAGGGAGCCGTGCACGGGATCGCGCCGGACGACGTCCACTTCCACGAGGTCGGGGCGCTGGACGCGATCGCCGACGTGGTCGGGGTCTGTGCGGGTTTCGCGCACCTGGACGCCGACGAGGTGGTCGTCTCCCCGATCGCCGTCGGGTCCGGCTCGATCCGGGCCGCGCACGGCACCCTTCCGGTGCCGCCGCCGGCCGTGGCGCGGCTGCTCACCGGCGTACCTTCCTTCGCGGGACCTCCCGGGCATCCGCAGATGGAGATGTGTACGCCGACGGGTGCTGCCCTGCTCACCACCCTCGCCACGTCGTGGGGCGAGCAGCCGACGATGGTCACCCGGGCGATCGGCGTCGGCGCGGGTGGTCGGGATCCGGAGGGATGGTCGAACACGCTGCGTCTGCTGGTCGGGGAGGCGGCGGCCGGTTCGACGCCGACCGAGATCGTCCTCGAGGCGAACATCGACGACCTCGACCCGCGGCTGGTCCCGGGAGCGCTCGACGCCCTCCTCGCCGCCGGTGCCCACGACGCCTGGGTGACGCCGATCCTGATGAAGAAGGGCCGGCCGGCCCATACGCTCCACGCGCTGGCCCCGCTCTCCGCCGCCGAGGCGGTCCGGCGGGTCTTCTTCCGGGAGACCTCGACGATCGGCGTACGCGAGCACGAGGTCGTCAAGCACGCCCTGCCCCGCGAGATGCTGACCGTGACCGTCGGCGGGCAGCCGATCGCGGTCAAGGCCGCCCGCCTCGACGGCGAGATCGTCAACCTGCAGCCCGAGTGGGACGACGTCGCCCGCGCCTCCGCCGCGCTCGACCGCCCCGCGATCGACGTCCTGGCGGCAGCCAAGGCGCTGGCGGTTCGTCTAGGTATGTAGCCGAGCATCCGCATCCCTCGTGGAGTTCCACCAGGGGAGCGACTGTTCGCCTGCATACCTAGCCGAACATCCCCGCACCGCCGAGTGCGACCATGACCCCGTGGACATCACCGTCATCGCGCTGGCCTTCGCCGCGATCTTCGTCGTCGAGCTGCCGGACAAGACGTTCCTGGCGACGCTGGTGCTGTCGACGAAATACCGGCCGATCTTCGTCTGGCTCGGCGTGGGTGCGGCGTTCGCGATCCAGACGCTCATCGCCGTGGCTGTCGGCGGCGTGGCGACGCTCCTGCCGACCAGCCTGATCCACGTCGTCGCCGCTCTGCTCTTCCTCGGCGGCGCGGTGCTCCTGTTCGTCGAGGGACGCCGCCACCACGGCACCGCGAGCGAGGAGGACGGCAGCGAGTTCGCCGAGAAGGCCAAGGACGTACGCGGCTTCCGTCAGGTCCTGGCCAGCTTCATGGTCCTCTTCGCGGCCGAGTGGGGCGACCTCTCCCAGCTGCTGAGCGTCTCGTTGGTCGCCCGCTACCACGAGCCGGTCTCGGTCTTCGTCGGCTCCTGGGCCGCTCTGCTCACCGTGTCGGGGCTCGCGGTGCTGCTGGGACGTACGCTGCTCCGGTTCATCAAGCTGCACGTCCTGCACTACGTCGGGGCCGTCGTCTGCCTCGTCCTGGGCATCCTGACCTTGGTCGAGGTGTTCGCCTGAGAGGACGTCGCCTAGGCTGCCCGGCATGGTAGAACTTGGCGCCGACAGCGAGGTCGGACGACTGCGTACGGTCATGCTCCACCGACCCGGTCGGGAGCTCACCCGACTGACGCCGCGCAACAACGACAAGCTGCTCTTCGACGGCATCCCGTGGGTGAAACGGGCACAGGACGAGCACGACGCCTTCGCGGCCGCGCTGCGGGACCGCGACGTCGAGGTGCTCTACCTGACCGACCTGCTCACCGAGACCCTCGAGGTCCCCGAGGCCCGCAAGCGGGCCCTCGACAACGTGCTCGGCTCGCTCACCCTGGGCGACACCCTGCGTGACTACCTGAGCGGCGCCCTCGCCGATGCCGGACCGGCCGAGCTGACCGACCACCTGACCGCGGGCATCCGCAACGACGAGGTTCGCGGCGGCCACGGCCTGGTCACCAGCCTGCTCGCCCACGACGACTTCCTCATCGACCCGCTCCCGAATCTGCTCTTCACCCGCGACTCGTCGGTGTGGATCCGTGACCGTGCGACCGTCACGAGCCTGGCGATGCCGGCCCGCAAGCGCGAGACCGCGCTCACCGAGCTGATCTATCAGTTCCACCCGCGCTTCCGGTCCAGCCCGCGGCTGCACGGCTCTCACCTCGAGCACGTCGAGGGCGGCGACGTCCTCCTCCTCGCGCCCGGTGTCGTCGCGGTCGGCGTCGGCGAGCGCACCACGCCCGCCGGGGCCGAGCGGCTCGCCCGCCAGGTCTTCGCCGAAGGGCTGGCCCACACCGTGCTCGCGGTGCCGATCGCGCAGGAGCGCGCGACGATGCACCTCGACACGATCGCCACGCTCGTGAACACCGACAAGATGGTGATCTACCCGAACGCGGTCGACTCGCTGGTGGCGTACGCCGTGACGCCGGCCGGTGAGACCGACCAGGTCGACATCGCGGCCCCGCGCCCGTTCCTCGAGGTCGCGGCCGAGGCGATGGGCATCGACAAGCTCCACCACGTCGACACCGGTCTCGACCCGGTGGCGGCCGAGCGCGAGCAGTGGGACGATGGCAACAACACCCTGGCGCTGGCGCCGGGCGTGGTCGTGGCCTACGAACGCAACACTCAGACCAACGGGGCCCTCGAGGCCGCCGGCATCGAGGTCATCGCGATCGCCGGGTCCGAGCTGGGCTCCGGCCGAGGTGGTCCTCGATGCATGAGCTGCCCGATCGCCCGCGACCCGCTGGGATGACCCGTCCGGGGTAACTCGTCAGTAGGAATGTCGTTGTCCATGTGACCGCCCCCACAGTCGACCGAAGGAAAAAACTCGTGCCCGAGTCGTTCTTCTCCATGTTCACACCCAAGGAGATCGCCCACATCAGCGCCACCGGCACCCGCGTGCACCTGCCGGAGGGCTGGTCGCCGATCTGGGAGGACACCCCGCCGGACAAGGCCTACATCATCCTCGACGGCACCGTCTCGGTCCGCCGGGACAAGGAGGAGATCGCCCAGTGCGGTCCCGGTGACATCATCGGTGAGGCGGCGATCATGCGCGGTTCGCTGCGTACGGCCTCCATCGTCGCCCTCACCCCGCTCGACCTGATCCACCTCAGCGCCGACAAGCTGCAGCAGCTCTCCGTGGAGATGCCGTCGTTCGCGAAGGCGCTGGACAAGGTCGCCAAGGACAGGTTCGGCTCCTGACGCTCGACGACCAGACCTCAGAGGAGGTCGAGGAGATTCCCGACCCCGGCCGCAACCGCGAGGCCGACATCGAGCTCGCGGAAGCACTTGCCGTGGTCGAGTCGTTCGTCCTCGGCCAGACGCCCACGCTGACCCGCGCCGACGTCGCGGGCTCGGCGGGCGTGCCCATGGAGGTCGCCGAGGACCTCTGGCACCACCTCGGCTTCCCGCACGCCGGCGACGACGAGATCGCCTTCACCGAGGCCGATGTCGAGGCGCTGCGGATGACGCAGGAGCTCATCCGTCTCGGGGTGCTCAGCGAGGACCGGCAAGCGGCGCTCGTACGCACCTGGGGGCGGTCCTACGCGCGCCTGGCCGAGTGGCAGACGTCGCTGCTGGCCGAGGTCGCCCGCGAGCGCGGCGGCGACGAGGTCGAGGACCTGGTCGCGCTGAGCGCACAGGTGCTGCCGCTCGTCGAGTCGCTGCAGGACTACGTCTGGCGCCGTCACCTGGTCAGCGCCGCCCGGCGGATGCTCACCGTCGCGGACGCCTCCGCGGTGCCGCTGGCGGTCGGGTTCCTCGACATCGTCGGCTACACCGCCCGCTCCAAACGGCTCAGCGACAAGGAGCTCGTCGATTGGGTCGAGGAGTTCGAGGACACCTGCTCCGACGTCGTCGTCGAGCACGGCGGTCGGGTGATCAAGTATCTCGGCGACGGGGTGTTCTTCACCTTCGAGGACGTCGAGCCCGCCGCCCGGACGGCGCTGGAGCTGGCTGCGCTCGGCGACGACAAGGAGAGCGCTTTTCCGCACGTCAGAGCAGGGATCTCCTACGGCGACGTGGTGCTCCGCCTGGGCGACGTCTTCGGCCCCACCGTCAACATCGCCGCGCGCCTCACGACCCTCGCCCGGCCCTCGTCGGTCGTGATCGACGAGAACGCGGCGGCCGCGCTCGAGGACGTCGACGGCTTCCAGGTCGAGAAGATGCGGCGTACCAGCGTGAAGGGCTACTCCCGCCTGCCGGCGTTCCGGCTGCGTTCCCGGACCAGCTGAGTCCGCCCGACCGGACCGGGCCAGACTGAATCCGACCAGAAAGGTCGGGTCCGGAGGGGTGCTCCCGAGCGAGGCTTGACGGCGAAAGGAGGACCACATGATCGGCACGCTCAACACCCTGGTCGACCAGGTCGAGGCAGGACTCGGCGACGGGCTCACCGGCGAGGTGGACGTGGCTCGGGTCGCTCGCGACCACGGCACCACCGAATACCACCTGCGCCGGATGTTCTCGGCCCTGGCCGGGATGCCGCTGTCCGAGTACGTACGCCGCCGCCGGATGACCCTGGCCGCGGCCGACCTGGTGGCCGGTGCTCCCGACCTTCTCGAGGTCGCGGTGCGCTACGGCTACGGCTCGACCGAGGCGTTCGGGCGCGCGTTCCGTGCGGTGCACGGCTCGGCTCCGGCCGACGTACGCCGGTTCGGTGGTCCGCTACGCACACAACCCACGCTCAGGTTCCGCCTGAGCGTCGAAGGGAGCACCCCGATGGACGTCACCATCCACGACATGCCCGAGCTGCGCCTCGTCGGCCACGCCGCCAAGGTTCCGCTGATCTACGAGGGCGTGAATCCGCACATCCAGGCCCACATCGCCTCGCTCGAGCCTGCGGAGCACGTGCGGCTCAAGGAGCTCAACGACACCGACCCGCGCGGCATCCTCGCGGTCACCGACTCCCCGTCGCCCGATGCGCCCGAGGGATCCATGATCACCTACCTGCACGGGGTCGCGGTCACGCCGTCGGCGTCGGTGCCGGAGGGGCTGGACGTCCTCACCGTGCCGGCCGGCGCGTGGGCGGTCTTCGCCTCGAGCGGACCACACCCGGAGACGCTGCAGCGGCTCTGGGCGGCGACCGCCACCGACTGGTTCCCGTCGAACCCGTGGCAGCTCCGCCCCGGGCCGTCCGTGCTGCGCTATCTGGAGCTCACCGAGACGTACGCGTCCTGCGAGCTCTGGTTGCCGGTCGAGCGCTGAGTGTTCACCGAGGTAACTCGGTGAACGGTCGCTGCCCTCGCGGAGCTCCACGAAGGAGGTGGATGCTGACCGAGTT
>NZ_JBHVKN010000036.1:0-36378 GCF_042798075.1 Nocardioides sp. NPDC057772 | reverse complement strand
GCTGTGGACCGAGTCCTACCCGATGATGGAATACCGCCACGGCCCGCTCTCGATCAGTGCCCCCGGCCGGGTCGTGTGGGCCTTCGGCGACCTGGTGCCCGGCTTCGCCGACGACGTCGCGGTCACCGGCGCCGACCTGATCCACTCCGAGGTCGACCCGCTCGCCGAGCTGGTGCGCGTGCACCTGCTCTGCGTGGAACGGGCCCGCCGCGCCGGTCTCGATCCGGACGCGCCGCGCAACCTGACGCGCTCGATCATCCTCAGCCCGGCTGCCGCTCCTCCCGCGTGATGCGAGCGCTCGCCCTCGCGTTCGACGTCGGCGGCACCTCGGTGCGTGGCGCCGTGGTCGGGCCCGACGACGTGGTGCTGGCCGAGTCGCGGGTGGTCACCCGGCCGGGTCCGGCCGTGCTCGACGACATCGCACGGATGGGCGAGGAGCTCCTCGCCGGCCTGAGCCCGGCCGCCCGGTCGGAGGTCTCCGGGGTCGGCGTCGCCTTCCCCGGTCTCGTCGACACCGAGTCCGGCATCTCCCGCAAGGCGGTCAACCTCGGCCTCGTCGACACCCCGGTGGCGGCGCCGCTCGCCGAGCGCCTGGGCCTCCCTGTCACGGTCATGCACGACACGGCCGCCGCAGCGGGCGCGATCTGGGAGGATGCCGGCTCGCCGGCATCCGCGCTCGTGGCGGTGCTCGGCACGGGTGTTGCTGCGGTGACGTACGTCGAGGGTCGGGCGGTCGTCGGCGTCTCCGGGCAGGCCGGCGAGCTCGGCCACCTGGTGGTCGACCCGGCCGGTCCGCCGTGCGTGTGCGGCCGGCGCGGCTGCGTGGAGGCGCGCGCGGGCGCCCGCGCGATGCTGGAGAGGTACGCCGCGCTGGGCGGTGACACCAGTGACACCAGTGACACCAGTGACGCCGGAATCACCGGCGTCGCCGAGCTGGTCGCGCGGGCCGAGTACGACCACCTGGCCGCCGAGGTCTGGTCCGAGGCGGTCACCGCGCTCGCCGACGGTTTCCTCGCGGTCGGAGCGCTGCTCGCGCCCGGCGAGATCATCCTGGGCGGCGGCGTCGCCGAGGCCAGGAGAGCCCTGCTCGACCCGTTGCGGTCACGCATGCGCGAGCGGGCCGGCGTCACGGCGGTCCCGCCCGTGCGCCTCTCGTCCCTCGGCGGCCGGGCCGGCCTGATCGGCGCCGCCAGACTCGCCCTCGCTCCGACGGAGAAGCGCGCATGATCATCACGATCACCCTCAACCCGGCGATCGACGTGACCTACCGCCTGCCCCGGCTGACCGTGGGGGAGGTGCACCGGGTCGCCGAGGTCATCACCCGGCTCGGCGGCAAGGGCGTGAACGTCGCCCGAGTGCTCCACCAGCTGGGGGAGCCGACCCATGCCGTCGGTCTCGCCGACGAGGACTTCGCCGAGGCGCTCCGGCGGGAGCTGCCGTCGACCTTCCTGCCCGAGCTCGAGGACGTACGCCGGGCCCTGGTCGTCGTCGCCGAGTCGACGACCTCGCTGTGGGAGCCCGGCCGGCAGGCGGCGCCCGGCGCCGACCAGCGGCTGCTCGACCTCGTCGAGGCCCGGCTGGCGGCCGCGACGGCCGTCGCCGTCTCCGGCAGCCTGGCGCCCGGCGTGCCCGTCGATCTACCGGTGCGGATCGCCCGGCTCGCGGCAGCCGCTGGTGTCCCGGTGATCCTCGACCTCGATGACGCGGCGCTCGCCGCGGCGGTCGGGACCGGAGCCGTCCTGACTCCCAACGAGGACGAGATCGCGCGACTCCTCGGGCACGCCCCGGACGACCCGGCCGTCGCGGTCGCCGAGCTCGCCGCCCGCCACGGGGGACCGGTCGTGCTGACCCGTGGACGTCGCGGCCTGATCGCGTGCGTCGACGGCCAGTGCTGGGCGGTCCGCGCGCCCGACGGGATCGCCGGGAATCCCACCGGCGCCGGGGACGCGGCCGCCGCGGGCCTCGCCCGCGGCCTCGCCCACGGCAGGCCGTGGCCGGAGACCCTGCGCGACGCCGCTGCGCTGGGCGCTGCGGCGGTGGCGGCCCCGATCGCCGGCGAGATCGACGCCGGGACGTACGCGTCGGTCCTGGCGGCCATCGAGGTCGAACGAGTCGACAAGGAGGCCTGAGATGCCCCTGGTACCGATGTCCCTGCTGCTCGACCACGCCCGCGGGACCGGGGGCGGGCTGGGCGCGATGAACGTCATCCAGCTCGAGCTGGCCGAGGCGATCGTCGCCGGCGCCGAGCAGGCCGGCCGCCCGGTCGTCCTGCAGATATCCGAGAACACCGCCGACTACCGCGGTGACCTCGCGCCGCTGCTGGGCGCCACCCTCGCGATCGCGGAGCGCGCCACGGTGCCGGTGTGTGTGCACCTCGACCACGCGACCCGGGTCGAGCTCGTCGAGGAGGCCGTGGAGCTGGGGTGTCCCTCGGTCATGTTCGACGCCTCCAAGCTCGACTACGACTCGAACGTCGCCGCCACCGCCAAGATCGCGGCCTGGTGCCACGAGCGTGGCGTCTCGGTCGAGTCCGAGCTGGGCGAGGTGGGTGGCAAGGACGGTGTGCACGCGCCGGGGGTCCGCACCCGCCCGGACGAGGCCACGGCCTATGTCGAGGCGACCGGGGTCGACGCGCTCGCGGTCGCGGTCGGTTCCTCGCATGCGATGACGACGCGGACGGCGTCCCTCGACAACGAGCTCATCGCCCGGCTCGCCGATGCGGTCGACGTACCGCTCGTGCTGCACGGCTCCTCCGGGGTCCCCGACGAGGGCATCGTCGCTGCCGTCGCCGCCGGGATGACCAAGATCAACATCGCGACCCACCTCAACGCGACCTTCACCCGGGCCGTTCGCGTGGCGCTGGAGGACGCGGCGAAGGTCGACCCCCGCAAGTACCTCGGCGCCGGCCGCGACGCGGTCGCCGGCGAGGCCGCGCGCCTGCTCGCGCTGATCGGTGGACCGAGGGTGGACCGCGCAGTGTGACCTACGTTACAGTCGCCCTCGACTTCGATTGATTCTGACTAATTAGGGCGTGATGTGATCATGTTCAATCAATCATTCCGACGGTTACTGGTCGCGGGAGTCGCGTTGACCGCGGGCCTGGTCGCGCTCAGCCCGGTGAGCTCGGTGGCGGCCGAGGCGACGAGCGAGCTCGGCGACGTGACCGGCTTCGAGCGCGACGGCGACAGCTACACCTTCGCCTCCGGAGAGGCCGCGCTGCGCGTGACCTTCGAGGACGCCGACATGGTCCGCGTACGCCTGGCGCCGAACGGCGAGTTCGACGACCCGGCCAACGAGGACCCCACCGACCCCGCCGCTCCCGACGCCGACATCGTCGTCAAGCGCGACTACCCCGGCGGGCAGTCGCAGGTGAAGGAGACCGACGCGGCGTACGTCATCAGCACGGCGAAGGCCGTGCTCACGGTGACCAAGCGGCCGATCACCCTGCGCCTCACCGACCCGAGCGGGCGCGTGCTGATGTCGGAGGCCTCGCCGCTGACCTGGGGCGACAACGGCACCTCGCAGCACCTGGAGCGCGGTGCCGAGGAGCAGTTCTTCGGCGGCGGCATGCAGAACGGCCGGTTCAGCCACCGCGGCGAGACGATCAAGATCTCGCGCGACTTCAACTGGAACGACGGTGGCAACCCCAACGCGGTGCCGTTCTACCTCTCCTCCCGCGGCTACGGGGTGCTGCGCAACACCTTCGCACCGGGCAGCTACGACTTCGGCGCGCCGACCACGACCACCCACGACGAGCAACGCTTCGACGCCTACTACTTCGTCGGTGACGCCGAGCGCGTCATCGACTCCTACACCGAGCTGACCGGGCGGCCGGTCGCGGTCCCGATGTACGCCCTGGAGATCGGCGACGCCGACTGCTACCTGCACAACGCCAACCGCGGAGAGCGCGAGACCCTGCGGGACTCGAAGGCGATCGCCGACGGCTATGCCGAGCACGACCTGCCGCTGGGCTGGATGCTGGTCAACGACGGCTACGGCTGCGGCTACGAGGACCTGGCCGAGACCGGCGACATGCTGAACGACCACGGCGCCGAGCTGGGTCTGTGGACCGAGGACGACCTGACCGAGCAGGAGGCCGAGGTCCAGGCCGGCGTACGTGTCCGCAAGACCGACGTCGCCTGGGTCGGCCCGGGCTACCGCTTCGCGCTCGACGCCTGCGAGCAGGCGCGCGACGGCATCGAGACCAACAGCGCCGACCGTTCGACCGTCCTCACCGTCGAGGGCTGGGCCGGCACCCAGCGCTGCGCCGCGGTGTGGAGCGGCGACCAGTCCGGGAGCTGGGACTACATCCGCTGGCAGATCCCGACCTACGCCGGGTCCACCATGTCCGGCCAGCACCTCGCCACCGGCGACGTCGACGGCATCTTCGGCGGCAGCGCGGAGACGTACGTCCGGGACATGCAGTGGAAGATGTTCCTGCCGATGACCTACCTGATGAGCGGGTGGGCGGCCTCCGACAAGCAGCCGTGGCGCTACGGCGAGCCGTACACCTCGATCAACCGGAAGTATCTGAAGCTGCACGAGCGGCTGCTGCCCTACTTCTACACGCACACGATGCGGGCCCACCGTAACGGTGTCGGCGCGGTCAAGCCGCTCTACCTCAACTATCCCGAGGACCCGAAGACCTGGGGCGACGCGGTCAAGTACGAGTTCCTCGCCGGTGACGACTTCCTGGTCGCCCCGGTCTACGAGGACGCCACGACCCGCGACGGGATCTACCTCCCGAAGGGAACCTGGGTCGACTACTGGAGCGGCCGGGTCCACCAGGGGCCGACCACGATCGACGGCTACAAGGCTCCACTGGACACGCTGCCCCTGTTCGTACGCGCCGGAGCGGTCGTGCCGCAGTTCCCTGAGGGCACGCTCGACTGGCAGCAGGGCAAGAGGTCGGGCCGCCTCGACCTGGACATCTACCCGCAGGGCTCCTCGTCGTTCGTGAACTACGAGGACGACGGGCGCAGCCAGGCGCACGCCTCGGGCGAGTCCGCCACCCAGAAGTTCCAGGTCGACGCCCCCGAGCAGGGCCGTGGCCGTGTCGTGGTGCGGCTGGGCAAGGTCGAGGGCTCGTACGCCGGCAAGCCCGCTTCGCGCGAGTACGGGCTCAGTGTGCACGCCGACGCCGAGCCGGGGAGCGTGGAGCTGGGCGGCAAGGAGCTGCCGCAGCGGGGATCTGCCACAGAGCTGGAGGAGTCCGCGACCGGATGGTTCCACGACGCCGCGACGGGCGTCACGTCGGTGAAGACCGGGAAGCTGCCCACCTCCGCGGCGGCCGTGGTCGCGCTGAACGGGTCCTCCGCCGTCGGCGGCGGCCACCCGGGCGACCGCAACGTGAACCTCGACGCCACCACCTCCGCGATCGCGGTCGCCGGTGAGGCGGCGAAGGTCAGCGCCACCTTCACCAACGAGACCGGCTCGCACGTGCAGCTCGAGTCGATGACGGCGACCGCGCCCGAGGGCTGGGACGTACGCGCGGGTGCTCCCGTGTCCGGTGGCCTGGCGCCGGGCGCGTCGCGCACCGCGACCTTCAGCGTCACGCCGCCGGCAGACGCGGAACCCGGACGTGTCCAGATCGGCGTCGACGCGACGTACGTGACCCATGACCGGACCTACACGGTGACCGACTCGGCGACCACCACCGTCGCCCATCCGGACCTCGCGTCGGCGGTGAACAACGTCGGCGTCACCAAGCCCGAGGACCCTGCGCCGGGTGACATCGACGGTGGCGGCAGCAGCTTCCTCGCGAACAAGCTCGCCGAGAAGGGAGTGACGCCCGGGGCCACGGTGAGCGCGAACGGCTTCGACTTCACCTGGCCGGGCTCGGCGCCGGGCACGAAGGACAACGTCGCCTCCGGTGGCGAGACCATCAGGATCAGCGGTCGCGGCAACGCGCTGGCGTTCCTCGGGACCGGGACCAGCCTGTCGGCCTCGGGGAAGGCGACGGTGCACTACGCCGACGGCACCTCCTCCACGGGGACCCTCGGCTTCCCGAACTGGTGCTGTGCGGCGACCGACAGCTACGGCGCCAAGGTGGCCGTCACCACGCTCGGGAAGAACACGCCGAGCGGCCCGGCCTACCCGACCGTCTCCTACCGACTGTTCACCAAGACCCTGCGCACCGACCCGGCCAAGGAGATCGCGGCGGTCACGCTGCCCTCCAATGCGGCGGTGCACGTCTTCGCGATGACGGTCGGCAACGAGGAGATCGTGCCGCCGGCGCTGGCGGACGGCCAGTACTCGCTCGGCAACGTCGCCTCCGGGCTTGCGCTCGACGCCGCCCGCGGCACCAGCAACGGTCAGCTGACCACGTCGACGGTCGGGACCGCGGCCTCGCAGAAGTGGGTCGTCACCCGGAACGAGGACGACGGCAGCTACCAGCTGAAGAATGCCGGCACCGGTCTGTGTGCCGACGTCGCCTACAGCTCGAGGACGAGCGGCGACCCGGTCGTGGAGTACACCTGCACCGGCACCTCCAACCAGCGCTGGGTCATCGCGGCCGACGGTGCGGCTCTGAAGATCTCGGCCAAGCACAGCGGCCTCAGTCTGGCGGTCGACGCCAACGGACTGGTGATCCAGCAGACCGACACCGCGACCGGCACCCAGCGCTGGCGCGCCACTCCGAACTAGGCCGGTGGCGGGCGACCCGGTCGCACTGCTTACATGACCCTCGACGAGCGCCGCGCGGTGCGGTGACGGAGGAGGGGCGGTGAGGGGTGCGGCCGGGGAGTCGTGGTGAGGTCGCACTGTGCGCCGTGCTCGTGCTGGTCGCCCTGGGCTGGATCGTCGGCGGACTGCGCACCGATGCGGGTGAGCTGCACGCGGCGCCGGTGGTGCTGGTCGGCCCCGACGTCGTCACCGCGCCCCTCGTGAAGCAGGTCAACGCGGTGCCCGGGCGCCCGTTCGCGGCGGGTGGGGTCGAGGACCGGTCCGAGGCGGAGTCGCTGCTGGAGAGCGGTGACGTCGTCGCGGCACTTCACCTCGACCTGTCCGGGACTCGCGACGAGCTGCGGATCGCCGCCGCCCACCGGCCTGGGCTCGCTCGCGCGATCCACGCCGAGGCCGCACGCATCGAGAAGACGCGTGGAAGGAGCGTTGCGCTCGCCGAGTCGGACGAGCGGGTCGAGGAGCGGTCGTGGGGCCTGGTCACCTTCGGAGCCGCGGTGGCCGGCTTCCTGCTGGTGTGCGTCGTCTCCCTCGTGTGGGGGCCGCTGGCACGTACGCTGCCCCGGCTGGTGGCTCGGCTGACCGCGCTCGCCACGCTGACGGTGGGAGCGGGCGTCTGGGGCTGGTTCCTCGCCGTCCCGGCACCGGCAGGGGAGCAGATGCTCATCGCGTCGATCCTCGCCGCCACGGTGCTCGCCGCGGGGGCGCTGACCTTCGCCTGCGAGGTCATCGGTGGATTGCCGGGCCTTTCGTTCGCGGCAGCCGTGATCGTCGCCGGTCCGGTGCCCCTTCTCGTCGCCGGCGACCGTCTGCTGCTCGCCGACACGTGGGCGATCGGCTCGCGATGGACGATCGCCGGGGCGGCCGAGTCGCTGCTGTGGGCGGTCGAGACGCGCACCGGCATCGCTCAACCGGTGGTGACCATCGTGGGTTCGGCGCTGCTCGGGCTGGTCGTGCTGGTGGCGAGCCGCTGGCTGGTCCGAGGTCTCGTCGCACCCGAGAGTGCTCCTGTCTCGATGAGCGGGTGGCGGAGGACCCTCGGTGTGGTGCTGGTCTCGGCCACCTGCCTGACCGTGCTGGTGACCGCGGTCACCTCCGCCCTGCACGCCGGGACCGTGCCCCGGCCGCTGGCCAGCCTCGCCTCGACGACCCAGTGCGTGCCGTCAGGTCCCGTCGAGGACGTCGACGACCTCAACCGGATCACCAGGCTGCGCGCCGAGCCTGCGCTCCAGGGCGGTGACGTCGGCGTGAGCACCACCCTGGGGGACGGGCGGAGCATCTGGATGTTCGGCGACACGTTGCGCGACGAGGAGCTCCCCGGCGCCGGTTTCGTACGCAACTCGATGCTGCTCGTCGAGCCCGACTGCCTGCGCGTCGTCCTGCCGGAGTCCGGAGGCGCCATCATCCCCGACCGCGAGGACGGCGTCGGCTACTGGCCGATGTCGGTGACCTCGCTCGACAAGCCGGGATACACGCTCGTCGTGGTGGCGGCCCAGCGGGTGCGTACGATCTCCAAGGACGTGTTCGGGTTCGAGGCGCTCGGCCCGGCGATCGCCCAGTTCGTCGTCCCGGACGGGGGAGTGCCACAGCTGATCGCGGTGACCGACATCGGTGCCGACGACGCCGACACGCGCCGGCCGATGTGGGGCGCCGCGGCGGCGCTGTCGGGGAAGTGGCTCTACCTGTACGGCACCGCGCGCGAGCCCGAGCCGGAGCTCGGCACCGGGTTCTCGCTCCACCTCGCCCGGGTCGAGCCCGACCATGTCGCCGAGCCCGACCGCTGGATGTATTGGGACGGAACGGGCTGGGGAAGGCGGGCCGGCGCCGCGACAGAGCTGATCCCGGCGGCCGACGGCGTCTCCCAGACACTGAGCGTCTTCGAGCGGGACGGGCGCTGGTATGCGTTCAGCAAGAGCGGTGAGTTCCTGGGTGACGACCTGGTCTTCTGGACCTCGTCGTCACCGACGGGACCGTTCCGCGCGCAGCCTCCGGTCGGCACCCTTCCCTCCGGGGTCGCGCGTGGCGAGCTGCGCTACATGCCGCTGGCCCACCCCGACATCCTCGAGGAGCCGGGCTCGGTGATCGTGTCCTACAGCCGCAACAGCACGGACCTCGGAGCAGTGCTGCGCGACCCGCTCCTGTACCGGCCGAAGTTCATCCGGGTCGACCTCCCGGGCCGTTGACGAATCCGCGGCCGTACGCTGACCGCATGAGCACGGCTGTGGTGGTGGGCAGCGGGCCCAACGGGCTGGCCGGCGCGATCCGTCTGGCCCAGGCCGGGATGGACGTCACCGTCATCGAGGCGCACGACCGGCCCGGGGGCGGCACCCGGACCAGCGAGCGCACCGTCCCCGGTGTGCTCCACGACGACTGCTCCGCGTTCCACCCGACCGGGGTCGCCTCGCCCTACTTCACCTCGCTGGGGCTGGAGCGGCACGGCCTGCGCTGGCTGTGGCCGGAGATCGATCTCGCACACCCGCTCGACGACGGTCGGGCGGGGGTCGCGGCCCGCGACCGGGAGCTGACCCGGCGCTCGCTGGGCGTGGACGCCGACCGATGGGACCGGCTCTTCGCCAACCCCACCGACAACTTCGAGGCGCTCATCGACGAGGTGTTCCAACCGGTGGCGCACGTGCCGCGTCACCCGGTCGTCCTGGGCCGCTTCGGCGTCCACGCCCTGCAGCCTGCGACCTGGGCGGTCCGCCGGTTCCAGGACGATCCGGCGCGTGCGCTGTTCATGGGTGTCGCCGCCCATGCGTTCGGGCGCCTCGACACCCCGCTCAGCAGCTCGGTCGGCCTGATGCTGACCGCGGCCACTCACGTCGTGGGCTGGCCGGTGGCCGAGGGCGGCTCCGAGAGCATCGCCCGCGCACTGCTGGCCGTGCTCGCCGAGCTCGGCGGCTCGGTGGTCACCGGCGTGCGGGTCACCTCCCTCGACCAGCTGCGCGACCTCGCCGGGGGCCGTCCCGAGGTCGTCCTCCTCGACACCGCACCGGCCGGCGTGCTCGAGATCATGGGCGACACCCTGCCCGGCCGCGTACGCCGGGCGCTGGGCCGGTATCGCTACGGTCCGGCGGCGTTCAAGGTCGACATCGCGATCCAGGGCGACATCCCGTGGACGAACCAGGAGTGCCGTCGCGCGGGCACGCTCCACCTGGGAGGTACGGCGGCCGAGATCGCCGCGGTCGAGAAGGAGACGACCCGCGGCGTGATGCCCGAGCGGCCCTTCGTCCTTCTGGGCCAGCAGTACCTCGCCGACCCGATCCGGTCCCACGGCTCGATCAACCCGATCTACGCCTACGCACACGTCCCGCACGCCTACGACGGCGACGCCACCGAGGCGATCCTCGGCCAGATCGAACGCTTCGCTCCCGGCTTCCGGGAGCGCGTCGTCGCGGTCTCCACGCGCACTCCCGCCGAGTTCGAGGCCTACAACCCCAACTGGGTGGGCGGTGACATCAGCGCGGGCGCGAACACCGCTGGCCAGATCGCCTTCCGGCCGCGACCTGCGCTCGATCCGTACGCCCTACGGGTTCCCGGGGTCTACCTGTGCTCCTCGGCGACACCGCCGGGCGGCGGGGTCCATGGCATGGGCGGCTTCCATGCGGCCGAGGCCGCGTTGAGACGCCTGGGCTGAATCGCGTCAGCGGGCGAGCGTGTGGAGCAGGCCGGTGACGGCGGCGGCCGCGGCGTCGGCGTCCTGGGCGCGGATCGCCTCGAACACGGCGGCGTGCTCGTCGGCGATCTCGGCGGTCTCGTCGTCGAGGTGGATGGTCGCGCGCAGGGTCTCCTCGAAGCCGGCGTAGAGCTCGATGAGAAGCGGGTTGTGGGTGGCGGTCACCACGCCGAGGTGGAACTCGGCGTCGGCCTCCGCGAAGGCTTCGCTGTCGCCCGCCTCGACGGCCGCCGCTCGCCGTTCCATCAGAGCGGTCAGGGTCTGCAGGTCGTCGTCGGAGCGGCGCTCGGCGGCCAGCGCCGCGGCCTGGGTCTCGATCGCGTGGCGGACCTCGAGGACGTGCTGCAGGTCGACCCGGCCGACCTGGCGCCGCATCATCGCGGCGACCTCGTTGGAGGCGGCGACGTACGTCCCGTCCCCGCGTCGCACCTCCAGCACGCCGGTGTGGGCCAGCGCCCGCACCGCCTCGCGGACGGTGTTGCGGCTGACGCCGAGCGCCGCGGCGAGCTCTGGCTCCGGCGGGATGCGTGCGCCGACGGCCCATTCGCCGTCGGCGAGCAGCTCGCGCATGCCGTCGATCGCCTGGTCGACCAGGGAACGAGGCGTGGTGGTGGAGAGCGGCACCGTGCCGTCCTTTCGTCCAATCATCCGATGTCTGGCATCCTAGGGGCTGTGACCTCCCGACTCCAGTCCCGCCCCGAGTCCACGCCGTCGAGCTCAGCCGTCGGGTCGACCGTATGGCTCCTGGTGGCGGTCCTGCTGGTGGCGGCGAACCTGCGCGGTGGGATCACCTCGCTCGGTGCCCTTCTGGACGGGCTCGACGGTCTCTCGGCCGGCACGAGATCGTTCCTCACCTCGCTGCCGGTGTTGTGCTTCGCGCTCGTCGGCGCGACGGGGATGACGCTCGCCCGTCGGCTCGGCGTACACCGTGGTCTCGGCGTCGCGCTCGGCCTCCTGGTGGCCGGGCTGCTGGTCCGCGTCGTCGGCGACCCCTGGCTGCTGCTGGTCGGCACGTTCGTCGCGTGTGCCGGCATCGCGCTCGCCAACGTGCTGCTTCCCGCCGTCGTCAAGGAGGGCTTCCCGGACCGGGTCGGTGCGGTCACCGGTGCCTACAGCGCGATCATGTCGCTGGGCGCGGCGATCGCCGCCGGGGTCACCGTGCCGATCGCCCACGCCGCCGGAAGCTGGCGGGTCGGCCTCGGCGTCTGGGCGCTGCTCGCCGTGCTGGCGCTGCTGGCGTGGGTGCCACATCTGCGCGACCACGGCCACCGCCGCGGAGGCGGGGCCCGGGTCTCGCTGTGGCGTGAGCCGGTTGCCTGGGCCGTGACGGTCGTCTTCGGCACCCAGTCGCTGTTCGCGTACGTCGTGATGAGCTGGCTGCCCAGCATCTACGCCGACGCGGGCTTCAGCCATGCGACGGCCGGGCTGCTGCTCGCGGTGAGCATCCTCGTCGGCGTACCGGTCTTCTTCTTGGCGCCCTCGCTCGCGATCCGGGCGTCATCGCAGGGCCACCTGGTCGCGGTCCTGACCGCGTTCCTCGCGATCGGGTTCGCCGGACTCTGGATCGCCCCCGTCGCCGGCGCCTGGGTCTGGGCGGTGCTGATCGGCATCGGCGGCGCGGTCTTCCCGGTCGTCCTCACCCTGTTCAGCATCCGCACCGCGACCACCGCCGGCACCACCGCGCTCTCCTCGATGGGGCAGAGCATCGGCTACCTGCTCGCCGCCGGCGGCCCGTTCCTCGTCGGGCTGCTGCGCGAGTCCACCGGATCGTGGTCGGTCCCGATCGCGCTGCTGCTGGGCGTCGCGGTGGTCCAGCTCATCGCCGGGTACGTCGCCGGCCGCCCGGTCGTCATCGGAGACCGCGCCGAGGACTGATCGGCCGGCCCGCTGGTCGTCGAATGACCGACACGTCGGTCCTCACCCCATGCAAACGACGGCGAACGCGGAATACTGCTGGCCATGACGACAAGCGCGGAGCGGACGAATCGGGTCGGGCTCTCAGTGGTGGCGGCGGTGGCCGTCGCGGCGGCGGAGGCCCTGCGGCTGGTGCTGCTGAGCCGGCTCCAGTGGGAGCTCGGCCATCCTGAGATCTACGCGTTCCAGGGTGTGCTCTTCACGCTGGTCTACCTGACCTACGCAGCGGTGCTGGTCTGGCGTGGACGAACCTTCGTTCGTCGGATGACGGCACCGCTCCTCCTGCTCGTGCCGTGGTTCTTCGACTCGTTCTGGCTGGCGGCCAACTTCCTCCAGGCACGTGGGTCGTTCGAGCTCCCGCACGGTGAGTGGTGGCTGTGGGTGATCCGGCTCCAGATGGTGGTCACGGTGCTCTGTCTGGTGACCGCCTGGGGCATTGCGCGGCGCCAGGGCTTCCTGTGGCTGGTCGGGCTGGTCGTCCCGGCGGTGCTGATGATGGGGTGGATCACCTGGTCGGGGAGGGTCTGGGAGTCGATGGTCGGCGACACCTTCGTGACCGACCTCTTCATGATGGTGTCGAGCGTGGCGATCCCGCTCGTCGGCTGCCTGGTCTGCTGGGGCGTCGAGGTCCTGTCGCGGACGACGCGGCCGGCCCGGGTCGCGACGGCCTGACCGCTACTTCGAAGCGGGCGGATTCTTTGCTTCTCGGGGCAAGGCGGGGTCGATCGGGGTGACCCGGACGCCGAGCGCCGAATGGGCGTAGCTGGCGAGCTGCTGCTCGGCCCGCTCGAGGCTGAGCGAGGAGTTGTGGGCGAGCAGGTGGAGGCCGAAGGCGTCCTCGAGGGCCACGAAGTTGCGGGCGATGGCCTCGGCCGAGTCGGTCAGTGAGAAGGCGCCGGTCGCGCGGCCGACCTCGAGGACGGCGGTGTAGAGCGAGACCTCGCGGTCGAAGAGCAGGGTCATCAAGGTGGCGTGCATCGGGCTGCGGCTCGCGTTGACCGAGATCTCGTCGAGGACCTGGCTCAGGAGGAGGTCCTCACCTCGCGGAAGGCCTGAGTACATCAGGCGGCCGAGCTTCTCGGCGGGGGAGAGGTCGCCCTCGATCGCGCGCTGCCGGGACCAGTAGTAGCGGTCGGTCGCGGCCTGGTGAGCGGCCTCGATGAGGCCGTCGAGCTCGGGGTAGTAGTAGGCGATCAGGCGCGGCGAGATGCCGGCCTCTGCGGCGATGTTCTTCATCGTCGCGCCGGCCAGGCCGTGAGCGGCGATGACGGTGAGTGTTGCCGCGGTCAGGTGTTCGCGCCGAGCGGCCTGGTCCTTGCGTCGAGCCATGCTCAACCGTAACGCGTATGTGAAATCTGCGGGCGATTGATTGACACCTGGTGTGGCGAGGCTCATATTTGCGGGGAAGCGCAAAGAAAGGACTTGCTTGTGCGTACCCACCAGGACTGGCGAGAGATCGCTGCCGAGGTCCGTCCCCGGACCCGAGCGTTCGTCGACGGTCGTTCCGTCGACACCGCGGAGAGCTCCTTCGAGAACCGCAACCCCGCGACCGGCGCCCTGCTCGCCGAGGTCGCCGACGCCGGCGCCGCCGGGGTCGACGAGGCCGTGCGGGCGGCCCGCGCTGCGTACGACGACGGCGGCTGGTCGCGGGCGGGGGTCGCCTTCCGGCGGGAGCGCATGCTCCGCTTCGCCGATCTCCTCGCCGAGCACGCCGCCGAGCTCGCGGTCCTGGACTCGCTCGACATGGGCAAGCGGGTCGTGGACGCCTACGACCTCGACCTGCCGTTCTCGGTGAACCTGTTCCGCTACTACGCCGAGGCGATCGACAAGATCAACGACGAGGTCGCGCCGACCCCGCCGGGCACGACCGCGATGATCCGCCGCGTCCCGCTCGGCGTCGTCGGCGCCGTCGTCCCGTGGAACTACCCGGTCGACATGCTCGCCTGGAAGGTCGCCCCGGCGATGGCCGCCGGCAACAGCGTCGTGCTCAAGCCCGCCGAGCAGTCGCCGTCCTCGGCGCTGCGGATCGCCGAGCTCGCCAGCGAGGCCGGGATCCCCGACGGCGTCCTCAACGTCGTCCCCGGCCTGGGCGAGACGACCGGCAAGGCCCTCGGCCTGCACCCCGACGTCGACGTGCTCGCCTTCACCGGATCGACCGAGGTCGGTGCGTACTTCCTGCAGTACGCCGGCCAGTCGAACCTCAAGCAGGTCTGGCTCGAGTGCGGCGGCAAGAGCCCGCACGTGGTCTTCGCCGACGCCGAGGACCTCGCCGCCACGGCGAAGCAGACCGCCTTCGGCATCTGGTTCAACCAGGGCGCGGTCTGCTCGGCGCACTCCCGGGTGCTGGTGCAGCGCGAGGTCCACGAGGAGTTCGTCGAGCTCGTCGCCAAGGAGGCCGAGGCGTACGCCCCGGGCGACCCGCTCGACCCCGGAGCCGGGATGGGGGCGATCGTCTCGCCCGAGCAGACCGACCGGATCATGGAGTTCGTCGACGGAGCCACGGCCTCGACCGCCCGCCTCGTCACCGGCGGTCAGCGGGTCACCCGCGACGGCAGCGACTGCTACGTCCAGCCGACCGTCTTCGACGGCGTCGACCCGGCCTCCGCCCTCGCCCGCGAGGAGGTCTTCGGGCCGGTCCTGGCGGTCACGCCCTTCGACACCGAGGACGAGGCGGTCGCGCTCGCGAACGACACCACGTACGGCCTGGCCGCCTCCGTCGCGACCGGCAGCCTGAGCCGCGCGCACCGGCTCGCCGAGCGCATCCACGCCGGCACCGTGACCGTGAACGGCGTCGACGCCTTCAGCGCCTGGACCCCGTTCGGCGGGTTCAAGGGCTCCGGCTTCGGGCGCGACCTCTCGCTCCACGCGCTCGACAAGTACGTCGGTCTCAAGACCGTCTGGATCAACCACTGACCGCCAGCCCCACACAGCCAGGGACACACCATGACGCAGACCAACCAGCCGACCGCGCTCGCGGCCGAGCAACAGTCACATCTCCGCAAGACGCTGCGACGCTTCGACATCGTCTTCCTGCTCATCGCCGCCGTCGTCGGCCTCGAGACGCTCGGACAGGTGTCGCTCTACGGCGCCGAGGCGTTCACGTGGGCCCTCGTGCTCGCGGTCTTCTTCCTCGTGCCGTACGGCCTGATCTTCGCCGAGACCGGCGCAGCCTTCAGCGAGGAGGGCGGCGCCTACACCTGGGTCCGGGACGCCTTCGGCCGGCCGGCCGCCGCGGTGGCGGCGATCCTCACCTGGATCACCCAACCGGTGTGGGTCGGCGGCTCGATGGCCTTCCTCGCGGCCGAGACCGTGAGCGTCCACATCACGCCGCTGGAGCACGGCTCGGTCGGTGACTACGTCTTCAAGATCGTGTTCATCTGGATCACCGTCGTCGCGGCGATCGCCAGTCTCAGCAAGGGCAAGTGGCTGCCGACCAGCGGCGCGATCCTCAAGGTCGGCCTGCTGGCCTTCTTCGTGCTGACCACGATCATCTACGCCACGAAGAACGGTGTCGTCGGCCTCAGTGGCGGCGACTTCAACCCGACGCTGCTCGGCCTGTTCGGCTCGGTGCCGATCCTGCTCTTCGCCTACCTCGGCTTCGAGTCCTCCAACAGCGCCGCCGGCGAGATGGAGAACCCGGCCCGCGACGTACCGGTCTCGATCTTCCGCTCCTGCGCCACCGCCGCGGTCTGCTACCTGGTGCCGATCTTCGCGATCCTGCTCGTCGTCCCGAGCGAGGACATCACCGGCATCGGCGGCCTGCTCGACGCGGTCGGCACCGTCTATTCCGTCTACGGTCCCGCCGCCGAGCCGCTGCTCACGCTCACCGCCGTCGTCTTCGTCTACATCCTGATGAGCCAGGGTGCCGCGTGGATGATCATCTCCGACCGGATGCAGGCGATGACCGCCGCCGACGGCTCCTTCTTCGGCGGGTTCTTCGGGCGCTTCCACGAGGGTCTCGGCACCCCGGTGCGGGTCAACATGCTCTCCGGCGTCGTGGCCACCGCGTTTCTCCTCGTCGCCATGCAGGTCACCGGCGACGGTGCCTCGATCTTCGGCGTCGTCCTGACCATCTCGATCTCGACCTTCCTGCTCAGCTACCTGCTGGTGATCCCGGCCGCCATCCGGCTGCGCACCCGCTACCCCGACCGCCCGCGCCCGTTCCGTGTCCCCGTCTCCGACCGCGGCTTCGCACTGCTCGGCTGGCTGGCCTTCGCCTGGATCCTGCTCGGCTCCTGGGTCGCCGTCTTCCCCGGCACCCTCGAGCGGCTCTTCGGCGAGGCGTACCCGTTCGAGGAGATCTGGGGCGTGAGCCAGCTGACCTTCGAGGTCTTCACCCTCGGCACCCTCGGCTTCCTGCTCCTGCTGTGCGCCGTCGGGTACGTCCGTGGTGCCCGAGTCCGCGCCGAGGTCGGCGCCCCTGTCCCGTCCGTCCCCACCGAGGAGCCCACTCGATGACCACTGCCCCGTACGACATCCTGTTCGAGCCCGTCCAGATCGGGCCGTTCACCACGAAGAACCGCTTCTACCAGGTGCCCCACTGCAACGGCATGGGCTACCGCGACCCCAGCGCCCAGGCGGCGATGCGCAAGATCAAGGCCGAGGGCGGCTGGTCGGTGGTGTGCACCGAGCAGGTGGAGATCCACGCGACCTCCGACATCGCCCCGTTCATCGAGCTGCGGATCTGGGACGACCAGGACCTGCCCGCGCTCAAGCGGATCGCGGACGCGATCCACGAGGGCGGCGGCCTGGCCGGCATCGAGCTCGCCCACAACGGCATGAACGCACCCAACCAGCTCAGTCGTGAGACCCCGCTCGGACCCGCGCACCTGCCGGTCGCCCCCGACACGATCGCGCCGGTCCAGGCTCGCGCGATGTCGCTGCAGGACATCGAGGACCTGCGCCGCTGGCACCGCAACGCCGTACGCCGCTCGCTCGAGGCCGGCTACGACGTCGTCTACGTCTACGGGGCCCACGGCTACGGCGCCCCGCACCACTTCCTCTCGCGGCGCTACAACAACCGCACCGACGCGTACGGCGGCACGCTGGAGAACCGGATGCGGCTGCTGCGCGAGCTGCTCGAGGACACGATCGAGGAGGTCGCCGGCAAGGCCGCCGTGGCCTGCCGGATCACGGTCGAGGAGGAGATCGACGGCGGCATCACCCGCGAGGACATCGAGGGCGTGCTGCGCGAGCTCGGCGAGCTGCCCGACCTGTGGGACTTCGCCATGGGCAGCTGGGAGGGTGACTCGGTGACCTCCCGGTTCGCGCCGGAGGGTCGCCAGGAGGAGTTCGTCGCCGGGCTGAAGAAGCTCACCACCAAGCCCGTGGTGGGCGTCGGCCGGTTCACCTCGCCCGACGCGATGGTGCGCCAGGTCAAGGCCGGCATCCTCGACCTGATCGGTGCGGCGCGCCCGTCGATCGCGGACCCGTTCCTGCCGAACAAGATTCGCGACGGCCGGCTCAACCTGATCCGCGAGTGCATCGGCTGCAACATCTGCGTCTCCGGCGACCTCACCATGTCGCCGATCCGCTGCACCCAGAACCCGAGCATGGGGGAGGAGTGGCGCCGCGGCTGGCACCCGGAGAAGATCCGCGCGAAGGAGAGCGACTCGCGCGTGCTGATCGTCGGCGCGGGTCCGTCCGGTCTGGAGGCCGCGCGCGCCCTCGGCCTGCGCGGCTACGACGTCGTGCTCGCCGAGGCCGGGCGCGACCTCGGCGGCCGGGTGACCGCGGAGTCGAAGCTGCCTGGGCTGTCGGCGTGGGGCCGGGTCAAGGAGTACCGCGAGGCCGTCCTCGCCGACCTCCCCAACGTGGAGATCTACCGCGAGAGCCCGATGGCGGCCGCGGACATCGTCGAGTTCGGCTTCGAGCACGTCATCACCGCCACCGGCGCCACCTGGCGCACCGATGGCGTCGCCCGCTTCCACACGACCGCGATGCCGATCGACGAGGGCATGCAGGTGCTCGGGCCCGACGACCTCTTCGCCGGTCGTCTGCCCGACGGCAAGAAGGTCGTCGTCTACGACGACGACCACTACTACCTGGGTGGTGTCGTCGCCGAGCTGCTCGCGCAGAAGGGCTACGACGTCTCGATCGTCACCACCGGCTCGCAGGTGTCCTCGTGGACCAACAACACCTTCGAGATCAACCGGATCCAGCGCCGTCTGATCGAGAACGGCATCACCCGGGTCACCGACCACGCGGTGGTGTCCGTCGGGACCGGCGGCGTACGGGTCCAGGACGTCTACGCCGGCGCCGAGCGTGACCTCGACTGCGATGCGGTCGTCATGGTGACCGCCCGGCTCCCGCGCGAGGAGCTCTACCTCGACCTGCTGGCCCGTCGCGACGCCGGCGAGATCGCCTCGGTGCGCGGTATCGGCGACTCCTGGGCTCCCGGCACGATCGCGGCCGCCGTCTGGTCGGGCCGTCGCGCGGCCGAGGAGTTCGACGCCGTCCTGCCCTCGAACGACGAGGTGCCGTTCCGGCGGGAGGTCACCCAGCTGGCGTGAGGTCGAGCTCGAGGATCCGGTGGTCCGAGACCTCCGGCTCCGCACGGACCCGGAAGCCCGCGACGGCTTCCGGGTCCGAGACGAGCAGGTAGCTCGCGTGCCGCACCGGCTTGGGATAGGACGACGTGCGGGTGTCGGCCGTACCGACCAGGTCGTGCAGCCCGATCCTGCGCAGCACGTCGAAGGTGGCGCTGTCCGGCAGCAGGTTGAGGTCACCGGCCACGACCACGAGGTCGCCGGGCTCCCGGGTCGCCTCGACGAACCCGGCCAGCCGCTCGGCCTGCTCGCGCCGGGCCGGGGTGTCGCCCTTGCCGGCCGGGTCGCGCAGGCCGTGCAGCTGCACGACGCACACGGTGCGGCCGGCCGTACGGTCGACGACCCGCACCGCCTGCACCGCGCGGGGCCGGTCGGAGACGGTCCACTCGTCGTGGTCGACGAAGCCGCCGTGCACGAACGCGCTCGCCATGCCGATGAGCGGCAGCTCCTCGTTGACGTACGTGCCGAGGCCGAAGTCCTGCTGATGGCGGCGGCCGGCACCGTCGGTCACGGGTCCGGCGTCGCTGGCCAGGAACAGGCCCTCGTGGGACGGCAGCAGGCGGCGTACGTCGTCGTGCAGGTTCGCCCGCTGAGGGAGCGACCGCTCGCCGTCGGCGAAGGACGTCCATCCGGCCAGTCCCGCCGTGCGGGTCACCTCTTGGAGACAGACGACGTCCGCGCCGGCTGTGCGCAGCCAGGCCGCGAGGTCGTCGTGGCGGGCACCTCCCCAGGCGTTGACCGAGACGATGCGCATGCCCCGGAGTCTGTCAGACAGCACGCAGCCCCGGCCGCGTGGTGGCGATGCCGAAGGCCCGGACCCCTCGTGGGGCCCGGGCCTTCGACCGGTGCGGCTGTGCGCCCTGGATCAGCCGCGCGCCTGACGGTCGTACGCCGCGTAGCTCCGCTGCGTCGCGATGTGCCCGGCGATGTGCTTGGCGTCGTGCCAGACACCCCAGATGAAGCTCGAGCCGCGGCGGGAGAGCCAGGGGAGGCCGACGAAGTAGACGCCGGGCTCGGTCGAGACGCCGCGACGGTGGGCCGGGCGGCCGTTCTCGTCGAGCGCGTCGACCTTCAGCCAGCTGTAGTCGGTCGCGAAGCCGGTCGCCCAGATCACCGTGGTGATGCCGGCCTCGGCCAGGTCGAGGGAGAGCAGCGGGGTCGTCGCGGCCGAGGGGCTGGGGCCGAGCTCACGGGCCGAGGGCTCCTCGGGCAGGTCGATGCCGTTGCGGGCGACGTACTCGTCGGCGGCGTCGAGGAGGGCGAGGTAGTTGGCGTCTCCGCGGGCGATGTTCTCGGCCAGGTCCTCGCGGAAGGTGAGGGTGCCGGCGTCGTAGGCGTCGGTCATACCGACGAGCTGGATCCCGCCCGCCTCGAGGGTGCGGAAGTCGACGGTGTGGCCGCCGCGGGCGCCGCTGACGGCGATGGTGACGTGCTCCGCACCGGCGGCGGGGGTCTCCAGGTCCCACAGGCCCAGCACGCCCAGCCACCAGCAGAAGTCGCGGCCGCGGTAGCTGCGCGGGGGACGGTCGTGCGGGCCGACGGAGAGGTGGACCTGGCGGCCGGAGCGCTGCAGCTCGTCGGCGATCTGGACGCCGGAGGAGCCGGCGCCCACGACCAGGACGTTGCCCTCGGGGAGCTGGTCGGGGTTGCGGTAGTCGCTTGAGTGCATCTGCAGCCGGACCGCGCCGTCGGGCACGATCGGCGGGTAGACAGGCTTCTGGAACGGACCGGTGGCGGCGACGACGAACCGGGCGTCGATGACGCCGTCGGAGGTCTCCACCCGGAAGCCCGGACGGCCCTCGTTGCGAGTCACCGAGGTGACCTCGACGCCGGTCCGGACGGGGGCGGCGATCTTCTCGGCGTACGCCTCGAAGTAGGCCGCGACCTGGTCCTTGGTGGCGAACGCGTCGGGCTCGACGTCCTGGAACTCCAGGCCGGGGAACCGGTCGTGCCAGGCCGGGCCGTTCGCGACGAGCGAGTCCCAGCGCATCGTGCGCCAGCGCTCGGCGATCCGGTCACGCTCCAGAACGAGATGGGGGACGCCGTTGTCGCTCAGGTGCTCGCTCATCGCCACGCCGGCCTGGCCGGCGCCGACGACGAGGACCTCGATCTCTTCGTTTGCCATACCGAAATCCTGAGTCGCGGCGTTGGTCATGTCCAACAGATCTTGTTGGCCTTATCCATCTGATCCGCCGATGCAGGGACCGGGCATGGCCTTGCATCTGTTTCATTGACGATAGTCGTTGGAAACATCTGTTGGACACATGGCTGGAGACCATGTGGACTGGATGTCGTGGAGACCAACAAGAGCATCGTCGTCGGGGGACACACCCGGATCCGCCCGTTCAACACCAGCGTCACGTATCCCGAGCAGAACCTCGACAACGACCTGTGCCAGGCGGTCGTCGCGGGCAACACCGTCTACGTACGCGGCCAGATCGGGCAGAACCTGGACACCAGCGAGTCGGTCGGCATCGGCGACGTGGAGGCACAGACCGAGCAGGCGATGGCCAACATCAAGATGCTGCTCGAGGAGGCCGGTGCGGAGATGGAGCACTTGGTCAAGCTCACCATCTACATCGTCGACCCGCGCTACCGCGAAGTCGTCTACCGCACCATCGGCCGCTGGACGAAGGGCGTGCACCCGATCTCGACCGGTCTGGTGATCTCCGCCCTGGCCCGCCCGGAGTGGCTGGTCGAGGTCGACGCGATCGCCGTGATCCCCGAGGTGTCGAAGTGACCTTCTCCGTCCTCGCCACCGACGGCAAGGGCGCCGTCGGCATCGCCGTCACCTCCTCCAGCCCGGCCGTCGCCGCACGCTGCGTGCACCTGTGCCCCGGCGTCGGCGGCGCCTCCTCGCAGAACATCACCGACCCGCGCTTGGGTGCCGAGCTGCTCGACGCGCTCGCCTCCGGACTCGACGCCCGGGCCGCGCTGGCCGCGGTCACCCAGGGCCGCGACCACATCGAGCACCGCCAGCTGACCGTGCTCGGTCTCGACGGAGCCGGGGCCGCGTACAGCGGCGCGGGCTCGCTCGGCGTCCACCACCACGTCGTCGCTCCGCGGGTCGTCGCCGCCGGCAACCTGCTGGCCGGCACCGAGGTCGTCGACGCCGTCGTGGCGGGCTTCGAGGCGGCGACCGGAGAGCTCGAGGAGCGGCTGCTCGCCGGGCTCGAGGCCGGCCTGGCCGCAGGCGGCGAGGCCGGGCCGCTGCACTCGGCGGGCCTGTCGGTCGTACGCGACGTCGCCTGGCGGGTCACCGACCTCCGGGTCGACTGGAGCGAGCGCCCGATCGAGGAGCTCCGCGACCTGCTGAAGGTCTGGCTGCCGCAGCGCGACGACTACGTGACCCGCGGGCTCGACCCGACCGCCGCACCCTCCTACGGCGTGCCCGGGGACGAGTGACCTCCATGGCCACGACCGCGAAGCAGGACGCCGCCGCGACCGTCAGCAGCGATGCCGAACGCCTCATCAGGCTCTCCGAGCAGCTGCACGCGCACCCCGAGACCGCCTGGGAGGAGCACCGCTCCTCGCGCTGGGTCGCGGAGTCGCTCGAGGAGGCCGGGTTCACCGTGACCCCGGCCTACCTCGGCCTGGAGACCGCGTTCCAGGCGAGCTTCGGCAACGGCCCGTTCCGGCTCGGCCTGTGCGCCGAGTACGACGCGCTCCCCGGGCTCGGCCACGCCTGCGGCCACAACCTGATCTCCGCGATCACCGTCGGCGCCGCCCGCGCGCTCGCCCCGCTCGCCGACGCGGCGGGCCTGAGGATCGAGGTCTACGGCACTCCCGCGGAGGAGGGCGGCGGCGGCAAGATCGAGCTGCTCGAGCGCGGTGCCTTCGCCGGGCTCGACCTGGCCATGATGGCCCACCCGGCGCCCGTCGACGTGGCCGAGGCCGAGCCGTTCGCGGTCTCGCACTCGCACGTCGAGTACCGGGGCAAGGCCGCTCACGCCGCGGCCTATCCCGAGCAGGGGGTCAACGCCGCCGACGCCTTCACCATCGCCCAGGTCGCGATCGGCCTGCTCCGCCAGCAGCTGCCGCCGACCGTGCGGGTGCACGGCGTGATGACCAACGGGGGAGAAGCCCCTAACGCGATCCCCGCACGCACCGAGGGCCGTTGGTACGTCCGCGCCGAGAGCCTCGCCCAGCTCGCCGAGACCGAGGAGAAGGTCTGGCGCTGCTTCGAGGCCGGAGCTCTCGCCACCGGCGCGACGCTCACCGTCGAGCCGGAGAGCAAGCCGTACGCCGAGTTCCGCACGTTCGCACCCGCGCTGGCGGCGTACCGGCGCAATGCCGAGGAGATCGGCCGGGTCTTCGACCCGGGCACGCCGGCCCGCCGGATGAACCGGGCCTCCACCGACATGGGCAACGTCTCCCAGGTCGTCAACGCGATCCACCCCTACGTCGGCATCAACTCCGGGACCGCCCTCAACCACCAGCCCGAGTTCGCCGCGCACTGCGTCGGCGGGGACGCCGAGAAGGCGCTCCTCGACGCCGCCACCGCGCTGGCGTGGACCGCGCTCGACGTCGCCGAGGAGGCGGCCGCGCGATGACCGCCGTCGACGCCCCGTCCACGCGCACCGAGCACGACTCGCTCGGTGCCTTCGAGGTTCCGGCCACCGCCTACTGGGGCGTCCACACCGCCCGCGCGCTGCGGAACTTCCCGGTCAGCGGCACCTCGGTCGGCAGCCATCGCTCGCTCGTCGCCGCCCTCGGTGCGGTCAAGCTCGCCGCCGCCCGGGCCAACCACGAGCTCGGCCTGCTCGACGACCGCCGCTACGGTGCCATCGCCGCCGCCGCGCAGGAGGTACGCGCCGGGGCGCTCGACGACCAGTTCGTCGTCGACGTGATCCAGGGTGGCGCCGGCACCTCGACCAACATGAACGCCAACGAGGTCGTCGCCAACCGGGCGCTGGAGATCCTCGGGCTGCCGTTCGGCAGCTACGACGAGATCCACCCGCTGGACCACGTGAACCGTTGCCAGTCGACCAACGACGTCTACCCGACCGCCGTACGCCTCGCCCTGGTCGGGGCCCTCGACCGCCTGGCCGAGGCGACCGAGGCGCTGGCCGACTCCTTCGCGCGCAAGGCGACCGAGTTCCGTGCGGTGCCCAAGATCGGACGTACGCAGCTCCAGGACGCCGTCCCGATGACGGTCGGCCAGGAGCTGGGTGCCTTCGCGACCACGCTGCGCGAGGAGCTGGCCCGGTTGGCCGACTCGCGGATGCTGCTGTGCGAGATCAACCTGGGCGCCACCGCGATCGGCACCGGGATCACCGCTCATCCCGACTACCGCCGGCTCGCCGTCCGGCACCTCGCCGAGATCACCGGCCTGCCCGTGGTCGGCGCCGGCGACCTCGTCGAGGCGACCAGCGACACCGGCGCGTTCGTGCAGGTCTCGAGCGTGCTGAAGCGGATCGTCGTCAAGGCGTCCAAGATCTGCAACGACCTGCGCCTGCTCAGCTCGGGCCCGCAGGCGGGTCTGGGCGAGCTCCGGCTGCCTGCCCGCCAGGCCGGGTCGAGCATCATGCCCGGCAAGGTCAACCCGGTGATCCCGGAGATGGTCAACCAGGTCGCCTTCTGGGTGATCGGCAACGACCTCACCGTCACGATGGCGGCCGAGGGCGGCCAGCTCCAGCTCAACGCGTTCGAGCCGGTGATGGCGCACGGCCTGCTCCAGGGCTTCAGCTGGACCGCCGGGGCCTTCGACTCGCTGCGGGAGATGTGCGTGGACGGGATCACCGTCGACGCCGCCGGGCTCGCGGCCGCGGCTGCCACCAACGCCGGGCTGGCCACGGCGCTGACGCCGCTGCTCGGCTACGCCAAGTCCGCGGAGATCGCCAAGGCGGCGCTCGGAGGTGCCGGGGCGGTGCGGGATCTCGCGCTCGCCGCCGGCGGACTCGACCCGGCCGTCCTCGACGCGCTGCTGCGCCCCGAGACGCTCGCCAACCTCGACGCCTCCGGTGTCGACGGCGTCAACGGGGCGAAACGAGAGTGACTTCGGGCAGGATGGCCCGCATGGCCGAGCCGTCCTTCACCCTCACCCAGCTGCGCTACTTCGCCGCGGCTGCGGAGCTGGGCTCCATGACCGCCGCGTCGCGGCAGCTCGTGGTCTCGCAGTCAGCGGTGTCCACGGCCGTCGCGCAGCTCGAGAAGGAGCTGGGCGTCCAGCTGCTGCTACGCCACCACGCACGCGGCCTGACGCTGACGGCTGCCGGCGAGGAGTTCTACCGCGAGCTGCGCAGCTATCTCGTGCACACCAGCGAGCTCGTCGAGGTCGCCCGCTCCGCGGGTCAGGCCCTCGTCGGCGACCTCACCATCGGCTGCTTCACCACCCTGGGCCCGTTCGAGCTGCCTCGGCTGCTGGCCGCCTGCGAGCAGGACCACCCCGGCATCCACGTCTCCGTCCTCGAGGACGAGCACGCGGCGCTCAAGCACGCGCTGCGCTCGGGCCGCTGCGAGCTGGCGCTGATGTACGGCTACGACCTCGACGACGACATCGACCACGTCCGGGTCGGCGTCGCCGCGCCGTACGTCCTCGTGGGCAAGGGTCACCGGCTGGCTCGGCGGAAGAAGGTCGCGCTCGCCGAGCTGGAGAAGGAGCCGATGGTGCTCCTGGACCTGCCGCACAGCGGCCAGTACTTCGAGCGGCTGGTCGAGTCGGCCGGCTTCCGCCCCGAGATCCGCCACCGCAGCGCCGGCTTCGAGACCGTCCGTGCGATGGTCGCCAACGGCCAGGGATGGTCGGTGCTCAACCAGCGTCCGGCAAGCTCCACGACGTACGACGGTGCCGAGATCGTGACGCTGGAGATCAGCGATCCGGTCGAGCCTCTCGAGGTCGTGCTGGCCTCGATGAAGGGCGTGCGCCTCACCGCCCGTGCTCAGGCCTTCGTCCGCTCCTCCGGTCGTGCAGCACGACGGCGGGAAGGCCGCTGAGGCGACCTTCCCGCCGGGGGAGTGCTGGGTGGTTCAGGCCTGCGGGGCGAGCGCCACCTCGCTGGGAGCGAGCTTGCGGCCGCGCGCCAGCAGGTAGTAGATCGGTGCGGTGGCGACCAGGCCCAGGATCCAGCTCAGGTCGGCCCCGTTGAGCTTGTCCGCGACCGGCCCGGTGTAGAGCGGGGTCGCCATGAACGGGATCTGCACGATGATGCCGATGACGTAGGCGAGGATCGCCTGGCCGTTGAACCTGCCGTAGATGCCGCCGTCGGCCGCGAAGATCGAGTCGAGGTCGTAGTTGCCGCGGTGGATCAGGTAGAAGTCGATCAGGTTGATCGCGGTCCACGGGACCAGCACGACCAGCAGCGCGAGCACGATGTCGACGAAGTACGAGATGAAGTTGCCGGAGACGCCGATGGCGAAGTACGTCGAGGCGGCCATCACCACGAGCGAGAGCACCACGCGGCTGCGGGCGGTCGGGATCCAGGTGGCGACGAAGGTCTGCACGCAGGTGATCACCGAGAGCACGGTGCCGTAGAGGTTGAGCGCGTTGTGGCTGATCACCGAGAGGAGGAACAGCACCAGGAGAGGGGTGCCGAACGCTCCGGTGGTGTCGCGGACCCCGGTCATGACCTCGATGCCCGGCTTCATCGCCAGCGCCACGATGGCGCCGAAGGCGAACGGCAGGATCGAGCCGAGGGTGCAGCCCAGGTAGGTGGCGTAGAAGGTCGCCTTCACCCCCACGCGGGCCGGCAGGTAGCGCGAGTAGTCCGAGACGTACGGCGCGAACGCGATCTGCCACAGCGCGCCCAGCGAGACGGTGGCGAGGAACCCGGCGGTGCTGTAGCCGCCCTGCGTCCAGAAGCCCGCGGGCAGGCCGGAGACGAAGATGGCGACGGTGCCCAGCACGATGCCGATGCCGAGGACCCAGGTGGCGATCTTGTTGAGCGAGTGGATGACCTTGTAGCCGATCACCGCGATCAGGCCGGAGCCGAGCGCGCCGATGACGATGCCGGCCTCGACCGGGATCGGCTCGGCGATGCCGTGCAGCGACTGGCCGGCCAGGACGATGTTGGAGGCGAAGAACGCCAGGTACATCACGGCCGCGATCACCACGACGATCAGGGCCCCGTAGGAACCGAACTGGCCGCGGCTCTGGATCATCTGAGGGATGCCCATCTGCGGGCCCTGGGCCGAGTGCAGCGCCATGAAGACGCCGCCGACGAGGTGGCCGACGACGATGGCGACGAGGCACCAGAACAGGTCGAGACCGAAGACGGTGACGCCGGCGGCACCGGTGACGACGGGCAGTGGAGCGATGTTCGTCCCGAACCACAGGGTGAAGAGGTCACGCACCTTGCCATGGCGGTCCTCGGGTGGGACGTAGCCGATGGTGTGCTTCTCGACGACTGGCTGGTCTGGCATGTTCATTCTCCCGATGGGTGTGAGGCGCAGCACCCATGGTCGTGACCGGCATGTTCCTCTGGCAAACGAATCCTTTTGGCCTAAGACATCGCTGAAACCGATGCAGATCCGACCCGCGAGCTGGTGCGAGCCGCATGTATTGCATCCTGGTTCTCGCATTCTTAGGTAAACCTTTCTAAGGTCAGCCTTACCAAATGAAAGGATGGCCGTGAAGCCTCTCTCCGCTGTTGTGGTCTCGGTCTCGGTTGCCCTGCTCGGGGCAACTCTCACCTCCTGCTCCTCCGGCGACACGCTGGTCGTCTACAACGCCCAGCACGAGCAGCTCATGGAGGAGCTGGTGCCGGCGTTCGAGAAGGAGACCGGCATCGACGTCGAGCTGCGCAACGGCAAGGACCTCGAGCTGGCCGCCCAGCTCGTCGCCGAGGGCAAGAAGTCGCCCGCCGACGTCTTCCTCACCGAGAACTCCCCGGCGATGGCCGCGGTCGAGCGTGAGGGGCTGCTCGCGAAGCTGCCGGAGGACGTCACCGCGCCGATCCCGGAGCAGTACCGACCGACGAGCAACGCCTGGACCGGGTTCGTGGCCCGCTCCACCGTGCTGGTCTACAACACCGACCAGATCACCGAGGCCGAGCTGCCCGCCTCGATGCTCGACCTGGCCGAGCCTGAGTGGAAGGGCAAGGTCTCCTTCTCGCCGACCGGTGCCGACTTCCAGGCGATCGTCGCCGGGGTCCTGGCCACCCAGGGCGAGGAGGCCACGAAGAAGTGGCTGGAGGGCCTCAAGGCCAACGGCACCGTCTACGACGGCAACAACGTGGTGCTGGAGTCCGTGAACGCGGGCGAGACCCCGGTCGGGATCATCTACCACTACTACTGGTATCGCGACCAGGCCGAGTCCGGTGAGGTCAGCGACAACTCCAAGCTCCACTTCTTCGGCAACCAGGACCCCGGTGCTTTCGTGAGCGTCTCCGGGGCGGGTGTGCTGGCCTCGTCGAAGCACAAGTCCGACGCCGAGAAGTTCGTCGGCTACCTCACCGGCGAGGCCGGCCAGCAGGGCCTGGCCGACAGCTACGCGCTGGAGTACCCGCTCAACCCCGAGGTCCAGCTCGACCCGCCGGTGAAGAAGTTCTCCGAGCTCGCGCCGCCCGCCGTGGCGATCTCCGATCTCGACAGCGCCGCGGTGGTCGACATGATGACGGAAGTAGGTTTCCTCTGAGCAGCGTGCGTCTCGGCACGTTGGACACCGTCCGGTACCGTCGGTGGCTGGTCCCGGCGCTGGCCGGCGCGATCGTCGCCGCCTGCCTGGTGCCGGTCGGGTACGTCCTGTGGTCGGCCGCGTCGGTCGGGCCCTCCGAGGCGTACGACTTCCTGGTCCGGCCCCGGATCGGCGAGCTGCTGTGGAACACCGGACGGCTGGTGGTCGCCGGGGTCCTGCTCTCCGTCGTGTTCGGCGTCTGCGGGGCGTGGGTGGTCGAGCGGACCTCCCTGCCCCTGGCCGGGTGGTGGCACGGGGCGCTGTGTGCGCCGCTGGCCATCCCGGCGTTCGTCAACGGCTACGCCTGGGTGGCGACGACCCACGCGGTGCAGTCCTATCCCGGGACCGTGCTCGTCGTCTCGCTGTCCTACTACCCGCTGGTCTACCTGCCGACGGTGGCCGCGCTGAGGCGCCTGGATCCCTCGCTGGAGGAGGTCGCGGCGGCGCTCGGCCGAGGGCCGCGGGAGATCTTCTGGCGCGTCGTGCTCCCGACCCTCGCCCCGGCCGTCCTGGGCGGTGCGCTGCTGGTCGGGCTGCACCTGCTGGCCGAGTACGGCGCCTTGCAGCTGCTCAACTATCCGACCCTGACGACCGCGATCCTGCAGCAGTACGGCACGGCCTTCAACGGTCCGGCCGCGACCCTGTTGGCCAGCGTGCTCCTGCTGGCCTGCCTCGGACTGCTGGCCCTGGAGATGCTGGCGCGCGGGCCGGCGCACCGCGCCCGGGTCGGCAGCGGCACCGCCCGCCCCGCGCCCAGGACGAGGCTCGGTCGCTGGACCGCGCCGGTCGTGGTCGCGCTCGGATTCTTCGTGGCGCTGACCGTCGGCCTCCCCGCGGCCAGCCTGGTGCGCTGGCTGGTCCGTGGCGCCTCGGCCGAGCTCGACCTGGCTCGGATGCTCCCGGCCGTCGGCACCAGCATCGCCCTCGCCGCCGTCGCCGGGCTGGTCGCGACCGCCGCGGCGCTGCCGGTCGTCTGGGAGGCGGTGCGCCACCGGACCAGCTGGTCGCTGGGTGTCGAGCGGGCGGCGTACGCCACCAGCGCACTTCCGGGGGTCGTGGTGGCGCTGGCCCTGGTCACGGTCGCGATCGGCTGGCTGCCCGGGGTCTACCAGACCCTGCCGCTGCTCGTGGCGGCGTACGTCATCCTGTTCCTGCCGCGGGCGCTCGTCGCGGTGCGCGGGGTGCTGGAACTGGTGCCGCCGCGGCTGGAGGAGGTCGCGCTGAGCCTGGGGCAGAGCCGGGCCGGCGCGATGCGGCGGGTCACACTGCCGCTGCTCCTGCCCGGGCTGGCCACGGCCACAGCGCTGGTCGCGCTCGCGGTCTCGACCGAGCTGACCGCCACATTGCTGCTGGCTCCGATCGGCACCACCACCCTGGCCACCGAGTTCTGGAGCGAGGCCTCCGCGGTCGCCTACGGGGCCGCGGCGCCCTACGCGCTCGCGCTGGTGCTGCTCGCAGTGCCGGCGACGGTGCTGCTGGGGCGCTCCTCGAGAGGCGTAGAGCGATGACGGCGGCCTTGCAGGTGAGCGGGCTGCGGGCCGGTCACGGTCGGCGTGAGGTCCTCGACGGGCTCGATCTGACCGTCGAGGACGGAGTCACCGCCGTGCTCGGCGCCTCCGGCTGCGGCAAGACGACGCTGCTGCGCTGTGTCGCGGGGTTCATCACCCCGAGCGCCGGCGAGATCAGGATCGGTGGCCGTTCGGTCGCCGGGCTGGCGCCGCGGCGCCGGGGGATCGGGTACGTCCCGCAGGAGGGCGCCCTGTTCCCGCACCTCGACGTCGGCGGCAACATCGCCTTCGGGCTGGGCCGCTCCGTGTCCCGCGGCGAGCGGCAGGCTCGGGTGGCCGAGCTGCTCCGGCTGCTCGAGCTGCCCGTGGAGCTCGCCGACCGGCATCCGCACGAGCTCTCCGGCGGTCAGCAGCAGCGGGTCGCGGTGGCTCGTGCCCTCGCGCCCCGGCCCGGGCTCGTGCTCCTCGACGAGCCGTTCTCCTCGCTGGACGCGGGGCTGCGCGAGGAGTCCGGACGTGCGGTCGTGCGGGCGCTGCGTACGGCCGGCGCGGCAGCGCTGCTGGTCACCCACGACCAGGGCGAGGCCCTCTCGCTGGCCGACCAGGTCGCCGTGATGGCCTCCGGGCGGTTCCTCCAGGTCGGCTCGGCGGTCGACGTCTACCTGACCCCCGAGCATCCGGGGGTGGCCGCGTTCCTCGGGTCGGCGACGCTGCTGCGCGGCGAGGTCGGCGCCGACGGGCAGGCCGACTCGCCGCTCGGGGAGGTCACGCTCACCGCGCCGCAGCCCGCCGGACCGGTGACGCTGGTCGTCCGGGCCGAGCAGGTGCAGGTCTCGCCCGACGCCACCTCCGGCACCAAGGGCGTCGTCGAGGAGGTCTCCTTCTTCGGCCACGACGCCACCATCCGGGTGCGGCTGAGCGACGACGTACGCGTCACCGCCCGGGTCGCCGGCACCGGCATCCCCGACATCGGGGCCACGGTCGCGCTCGAGGTCGTCGGGCCGCTGGTCGGCTACGCCGGAGACGTTCGATGAGCTCGACGATCGCGACCGGTGCGCATCTGCTCCTGAACGGGCGGCCGGGGGATCCGGCGGTGATCACCGCCGAGGCGACGCTGACCTACGCCGAGCTGGAGCAGGCGGTGACGGATCGAGCGGCCGCCTACGGAGTCTCCCGCGGGGTCGTGCTGCTCGAGGCCGGCAACGACCTGGACTCGGTGATCGGCTACCTGGCCGCGCTGGCCGCTCGTCGCCCGGTGCTGCTGACGCCGCCGGGCAGTGACCTCGACGAGCTCCGCACGCGCTACCGGGCCGCGTTCGAGGGCTCGGCGCAGCTCCACCCAGATCTCGCCCTGCTGCTGTCGACCTCGGGGTCGACCGGGTCGCCGAAGCTGGTCAGGCTCTCGCGGGACAACCTGGCTGCCAACGCGGCCAGCATCGCCGCCTACCTCGGGCTCACCTCGGCCGACAAGGCGATGAGCTCGCTGCCGCTGCACTACTGCTACGGCCTCTCGGTGCTCAACTCCCACCTGAGTGCCGGGGCCGCGGTGATCCTCACCGACCTCTCGGTCGCCGACGAGTGCTTCTGGGAGGTCGCCACCCGCAACGGCGCCACCTCGTTCGCCGGGGTGCCCTACACCTTCGACCTGCTCGACACCTCGGGTTTCGCCGACCGCTCGCTGCCGTCGCTGCGCTACATCACCCAGGCCGGCGGCAAGATGCCACCCGAGACGGTCCGTCGCTACGCCGCGCTGGGTGCGTCCCGCGGATGGGACCTGGTCGTGATGTACGGCCAGACCGAGGCCACCGCCCGGATGGCCTACCTCCCGCCGGCCCTCGCCGCGAGCCGGCCCGAGGCGATCGGTATCCCGATCCCCGGCGGGCACTTCCGACTCGATCCCGTCGACGGCGTGGGAGAGGGGGTCGGCGAGCTGGTCTACACCGGGCCGAACGTGATGATGGGCTACGCCGAGAGCGTCGGCGACCTCGCCCGTGGTCCCGAGGTCACCGAGCTCCGCACCGGCGACCTCGCCCGGCAGGCCGACGACGGCCTGTGGGAGATCACCGGCCGGCGCAGCCGGTTCGGCAAGGTCCTCGGGCTGCGTCTCGACCTCGACCGGATCGAGTCCGAGCTCGGTCCCGGCTCCGGTTCCGCGCGTGCCGTCGCGCCGGGAGGTCGGCTGCACCTGTTCACGTCCGATCCTGAGTCCGTCGCCGGGTTGCCGGAGCGCGTCGGCGGCATCGTGGCGCTGCCGCGCGCGGCGGTCCAGGTCCACCGGATCGACGAGATGCCGCGTACGCCGAACGGGAAGGTCGACTACGCCACCCTCAACGCCTGGGCGAGCGTCGCCGACGCCGGCCCGCCTGCCGGACCGCCGGTCGAGGGGCTGGCCGCGGGCGCGGACGCCGAGGCGCTGCGTACGGTCTACGCCGCCGTGCTGGGTCGGCCCGACGCGACGGTGGACGACAGCTTCGTCTCGCTCGGCGGTGACTCGCTCTCCTTCGTCGAGATCGCGACCCAGCTCGGCGAGCGGCTCGGCACGCTGCCGATCGGCTGGCAGCACCGCAGCATCACCGAGCTCGCCGCGAGCGCGCGGAGTCCGCGGCGCTGGCTGCGGCCCGTCGAGATCCCGGTGCTGCTGCGTGCCGTGGCCATCGTCGCGATCGTCGGCAGCCACGCGGACGTGTGGACGCTTCTCGGCGGCGCGCACATCCTGCTCGCGGTCGCCGGCTTCAACCTCGCCCGGTTCGGGCTCACCGCTCCGACCCGGGTTCTGCGCGCTCGTCGGCTGCTCCGGGGCGCGGCGGCGGTCGCGCTCCCGGCCGGCCTCTGGGTCGCCGCGGTGGCTCTGATCAGCGACCGCTACCACTGGCCGACCGCCCTGGGGCTCAACCAGGCGCTCGGCAGCGACGAGTGGACCCGCGACTGGCAGCTGTGGTTCCTCGAGGTCATCACCTGGTCCTTCGCCGGTCTCGCCCTCCTGCTCCTGGTGCCCGCCCTCGACCGGTGGCAGCGGACTCATCGGTTCGGGGCGGCCGTGGCGGTGGTCGGCGCGACCCTGGCGGTGCGGTACCTGTGGGTGGGCCTCGAGGCCGGCGCGACCGAGCGCTACACGATCGGCTGCGTCCTGTGGTGCGTGGCGCTCGGGTGGGCCGCCGCCGAGGCGCAGCGGCCGTGGCAGAGGGTGCTCGTGGCCTCGCTCGTCGTCGTGGGGACGTACGGCTTCTTCGGAGATCTGGTCCGCGAGGCCACCGTCGCGCTCGGCATCCTCGTCCTGCTGATCCCGTGGCCCGCCCAGCTGCCGTGGCCGCTGGCCCGGGTGACCGCGGTGCTCGCCGCGTCGTCGCTGTGGATCTACCTCGTCCACTGGCAGGTCTACCCGGGGCTCGAGGCCGCCGGTCTCGGGTGGCTGGGCGTCCTCGCCTCCCTCGCGGCGGGGGTCGCCGTCGCGGTCGGCCCCGCCGCATGGGTCGCCCGTGCCCGGATCGCTAGATTGACGGCGTGAGGATCACGGTCGTACGCGGGGACATCACCGAGCAGCAGGTCGACGCGGTGGTCAACGCCGCCAACTCGTCCTTGCTGGGCGGTGGAGGAGTGGACGGCGCGATCCACCGACGCGGTGGCCCGGCGATCCTCGAGGAGTGCCGGCGCCTGAGGGCGGGGCGGCTCGCCGACGGTCTGCCGGTCGGGCAGGCGGTCGCGACGACGGCGGGCAACCTGCCCGCGCGGTGGGTGATCCACACGGTCGGCCCCGTGTTCGGCGAGGGCCAGGACAACAGCGGTCTGCTGGCTTCGTGCTTCCGTGAGTCGCTCCGGGTCGCCGACGAGCTCGGGGCGCGCACGGCGGCGTTCCCGGCGATCTCGACCGGCGTCTACCGCTACCCGCTGGACGAGGCTGCCTACGTCTCGCTGTGGACCCTCGCCCGCGCCCGGACCTCCGTCGAGGAGGCCCGTGTCGTGCTCTTCGACCAGAAGGCGTACGACGCCTTCGACCGTGCCCGCGAGGCCCTCGATCCCTCGGACGCCGAGGTCGAGGCCGCGCTGCGGAGCGTGCCGGAGAAGACGTGGCGTGAGCTCTTCGAGCTCGCCGACGGCCTGACGGCCGAGGACCGCGAGTTCACCTGGGGCGGCGGCGAGAAGAACGAGGCCGGCGTGATCCAGTGGCCGTACCCGGAATACAGCGACCGGCTGTGGCAGCTCTACGTCGCGCTCCCGAGTGCGAACGTCGACTGGATGAAATGGATGAGCGGCAACCCGCTGCGCACCGAGCCCGCTCGTCTGGCCACAGCGCCGGTCGCCGACGCGGCACGGCTGGCGACCGTCTACGTGCGGGGCGAGCGGTTCAACGACGGGGTCTTCGGGCGTGCGTTCCAGGACGGCTCCATGGATGCGATCATCGCCCGGCTGCGTACGTGGTACGACGCCGAGCGGTGAGATCATGCCGTTGTCTCGGGACCTGGGGGGATGTCGTGAACTCTCGTGTGGTCGTCGTCGGCGTCGTGATCGTGCTGCTGGTGGCGGGCGGTGGTGTGTGGAAGTGGCGCAGTGGTCTGACGCCTCGCTATGAGAAGGCGACGGTGTGTGGCGTACGGACAGCCCTCATCGAGGATCTGCTCGGTACCGACAGGTTCGTGGAGAGGTATGGCTTCGGGAAGCGCTGCTCGGCCATCATCGGAGGAGAAGGGTCCGACGCCGGCGAGCTCGAGCTCATGGCGCTCGCCGATGATGCGGAGACTTGGCCGAGGCGGCTCCGGAGAGTGGAATCGAGTCCGCACCGGACGAGCTTCCACGACGGGCTCGCCGGCTTCTCTCGCGCTGACGGCAGTTTCGAGGGCACCTGGGTGTGCTCCCGATACTGGCCAGGACTGCCGGCGATCTCCGTCTGGACCTCCTCTGAGATCGAAGGATCCGCGAAGGCGTTCGGCAAGGTGCTTCGGGCAGCGGCCGAGTACGCCGGCGGCTGCGATGCCGATCCACTGGACGGGCCCTTCGAGACGTACGCAGAGCCGACCGCTTGTAGGATGAGCACCCGTCGTGTGTCGTCGGTGCTCGGCACAGCGTTGTTCAGAGCCTCTGATCCCAAACCGCTGCCCCTCGGGGATCGGGGGAGCTGGACCTGTGCTGTCGTCAGTGACAGCGTCGATGGGGAGGTCGGCAGCGTCGTGGCCACGGCGTCGTTCGAACAGAACGACTGGGACGTCGAGCACCGGCGCATCGGCGCCGTGAAGGACTCGTTCGCGGTTGCCGGTGGGCGGGCGTACGTCGATGGTGATGGTCGCAGTGCGCGGGCCTTCTGGGCGTGCGATCTGGGGCCGGAGGTCTCGGGCGGGGGCACGGTCGTCACGATCGGCGCCGGGGGTGTCTCATCGCAGCCTGGGTCTCTGGGGGATCTTCGGGTGATGGTCGCTGAGGTTGTGGGTGCTGTTGGGTGTCGCGCTGCAGGCGGGTGACTGCCTCGGTGGTCGAGCTTGTCGAGACCACGCTGCCGTGACTGTTCTTCGTGGTTGGGGTGGGCCGCCGACCCGGTTTCGAGGGTCTTCTCGCCGGACCCCGGAGTAAAGGACGGCCTTCGGCCGCCGGCTTCGCCGGCCGCTTCGCGGTCCTTGACACCGGGGCCCGTCGAGAAAAGATTTGGCTGGCTATCGGGGCGACGGCCCGGGTGTGGCGCAGCGAAATTCCTGTACGGGACCGGGCTGCTTTCGGGAGGGATGGTGGCCCTTCGGGCCACTTACCATCCACAAGTACGATGCCGTTCACTCGGCAAGAAAAGCGGCTTTGACCTGGGAAGATAGGTGGATCTGGCGGCCTTTGAGGAGTAGAATTGGACCCATCACAGCACACCTCTGAAGGGAGGACGGCGATGAGTCTCGGTCGCGCGATCGACCACTGGGGCACCAACCCCGGCGATGCGATCGATGCTGCGTTGAGCGCCATCGAATCCTCTCTCCATGACCTGCTGGCGTCCGATCCGGTGTATTGGCGGACCGGGCAGAAGAAGGACCTGCTCGAACGACTGGAGAAGGTCCAGGCTCAGCAGGCGGCGTTGAAGCTCCGGGTCCTCGCTACTGCCGGCGATATCGCCGAGGAGACAGGGGGCAAGGACGCCTCGGGGTGGCTGCGGACCGAGCTGCTCGTGGACAAGGCGGTCGCCCGGTCCGAGATCAAGCTCGCGGCGGGCGTCGCGAAGTACGAGCTCGTCGCCGCCGGCCTCGCCGAGGGCGTGGTGTCCCCGGACAAAGCCCGGGTGATCACTCAGGCGTTGGACAAGATCGAGACCAACCCGGTCGCCAGTGCTGAGGATCTGGTCCTGGCCGAGAAGCTGCTGGTCGACTACGCCACCCGGCTGACCGCCAACGAACTCCGCATCGTGGGCAACCGGATCTTGCGTGAGATCGACCCCGCCAGGTTCGAGGACGCCGAAGCCAAAGCCCTGCTGGT
>NZ_JBHVKN010000035.1:17999-37080 GCF_042798075.1 Nocardioides sp. NPDC057772 | reverse complement strand
CCACTCGGCCGACGTACGTGACGCCTCGGCAGGTGGGTAGCCTCCACGCATGCGGACTGGTCGGATCATCCTGCTCAACGGGGCGTCGAGCTCGGGCAAGAGCAGCGTCGGGCGGGAGCTGCTGCCGCTGCTGGAGGACCCGTGGTTCCTGGTGCCGGTCGACGGGATCAGCGGGATGCGGTCGACGGTGCACACGCGGGAGCTCGACGAGGCCGGGATCGCGGAGATGCTGCGGCGCACCCGACTCGGCTACCACCGCGCCGTCGCGGCCCTGGCCTCGGTCGGCAACGACGTGATCATGGACTACCCGCTCAGCGAGACCTGGCGGCTCGACGACCTGCTCGAGGTGCTCGACGGCTACGACGTCACCCTCGTCGAGGTCTGGTGCTCGCCCGAGGAGCTCGAGCGGCGCGAGGCAGCGCGAGGCGATCGTCCTGCCGGTCTCGCCCGATCCCAGACGCTGGTCTACTCCCACCCCTACGACATCCGCGTCGACTCCACCGCCGCGACGCCGGCCGCGTGCGCGAAGGAGATCGCCGAGGCATTTCCCGGACTCACCGCACCCAAGGCGTTCGACCGGCTCCGCCACGGCCGACCTCTCGGCACATGAAGTTGGCCGGGATGAGAAAATGATTCCCGACATGTCTGAAACGAAGCTTCCCCGCCCCGGTCAGGCCACCCTCGCCGGGTGGCTCATCGTGCTCGGCTCCCTGCTCACGGTGGTGACGGCCTGGGACCAGATCGCCGGGCTGCGCAGCCTGGACACCCGTGAGCGGGTGGAGGAGGTGCTGGCCCAGCCGCCGTTGGCCGGCTCGGGGATCGGCCTCGACAACGTCCTCGACCTCATGCACGTGATGGCGCTGGTCACCGGTGCGATCGCGGCGGCGGCGGTGATCCTCGGCTGGCACGTGCTGCAACGCAACAAGCAGGCGCGGCTCGCGCTCACGGTCATCGCGGCGCCCCTCTTCTTCGCCGGCATGTTCGGCGGCGGGTTCTGGTCCACGTTGGCGGCTGTCGCCGTCGTACTCCTGTGGATGTCGCCCACCCGCGACTGGTTCGACGGCGTCTCGCCGACCAAGCGCGAGGCTCTCGACAACAGCGACCCCGACCAGAAGTCGTACGTCGCGCCGACCCCGCCGGAGACCCAGACCGACACCACCACCAGCACCGGTACCGGCACCATCACCGGACCCGCCCGGCTCTCCGAGCAGCAGCCGCCGCCGTGGACCGGTGCGATCGCGCAGCCCGCGAAGGCAGCGCCCACGCGCCGTCCCGGCGCGGTGATGGCGGCAGGCGTGCTCACCTGGGTCGGGTCCGGGTTCACCGCGCTGATGATGCTCGCCTCGGCGGTGACCGCGACCGCCAACCCGGAGCTGATCCTCGACCAGGTGCGCAAGCAGGCGGAGAACGACCCGACGATGCGGGAGGCGGTGGGGCTCTACACCACCGACATCATCGTCGCCTCGGCCTGGATCATGGCCGTGCTGGTGGCGCTCGTGTGCGTCGCCGCCGGCGTGTTCGCCGTCTTCGCGCTCCGTCGCCATTCCTGGGCCCGGGTCGCGCTGATGATCTCCGCCGGAATCTCGGCGCTCTCGCTGCTGCTCTTCGCGCTCGCCTTCCCGCCTGCGGTGATCCTCTTCGGCGCCGCGGTGGCGACCTTCTCGTTCCTGCTGCGACCCGAGGTCGCCGCGTGGTTCCGCACCAAGTGAGCCTGCGGGCCGGATAGGCTCCGCCGCATGTCAGATCAGTACGGCTCCTTCGACAACCCCTACGGCGGCAAGCCGCCGTTCCAGGGGCAGGAGCCGCCACCCCGGACGCCGTACGCCGCACCCCAGCCGTACGCCGCGCCGCACCCGACGCCACCGACACAGCCGACGCAGCCCCAGGGCTGGGGCCAGGCGCCGCCGGCCTACGGTCAGTACGCGATGGGACAGCAGCCCCCGGCGTACCTCCGGCCTCACTACCCGCAGCCCGATCCCGACACCCGTCCCGGCACGGTGGTCGCGGCGTCGGTCATGACGATCGTGGGGTCGGTGATCGCGCTGCTGATCTCGGTGTTCATGGTGCCGGCGGGGATCGCCGACTACAACGACCCGTCGTCCTCGGACAAGGGCGTGACGCTGGCGATGGTGATCTGGTTCGCCGTCTGCGGCGTGCTGAGCCTGATCGCGTTCCCGCTCGGGATCATGGTGCTGTTCCGCTCCAAGGTGGTCCGGGTCCTGCTCACCGTCGTCGGCTCGATCGCGGCATTCCTCTCGCTCTTCACGGTGCTCTACCCGGCGCTGATCATCGCCGCGCTCGTCATGCTGTACGCAGGCAGAGCAGGCACCTGGTTCGCCCGGCGTGCGCCCGGCGACCCGTGGCAGCAGCCAGCGGCGGCGGTGCCGGGACCGACACCGCCGACGCACCAGCAGTTCTAGCCGGAGCTAGGAGACGAGCGAGTCGTCCTTGGCGCCGTTGTCGGAGCCGCGGACCATCTTGTAGACCCGCACCGCGATCCACGCGACGACGGCGACCCCGACGACGAGGATGACGATGTTCTGGAAGCGGCCGACGATCGGCTCGACCTTCTCCCAGTTGTCGCCGAGCTGGTAGCCGGCGACGACGAAGATGGTGTTCCAGATCGCGGAGCCGACGGTGGTGAGGATGAGGAACTTCCAGATCGGCATCCGGGTGACGCCGGCGGGCACCGAGATCAGCGACCGGAAGATCGGGATGAAGCGGCCGAAGAAGACGGTCCAGGCACCGTACTTCTCGAAGAACGCCTCGGTCTTCTCCAGGTCGGAGGTCTTGACCAGCGGCAGCTTCTCGCCGACCCAGTAGACCCGCTCGCGGCCGATCAGCGCACCGACCAGGTAGAGCGCGAGCGCGCCGACGACCGAGCCGAGCGTGGTCCAGATCAGCGCCTCGGCGATCGTGAAGCGGCCCTGGGCGGCGGTGAAGCCGGCCAGCGGCAGGATGATCTCGGAGGGCAGCGGCGGGAAGAGGTTCTCCAGCGCGATGCCGAGCCCCGCACCCACCGGGCCGAGCTTGTCCATCAGGTCGACCGCCCAGCCGGCGACGCCGGTGAGCTCCTCGGGCTGGGTAGAGGTCAGGATCATGGGGCTCTCTTCGAGTGTGTGGGTGGGCCGGGCGGCCGAAGCCTAGGAGGCTGCGTTGACCGCGTCCAGGTCGGCCCGGGTCAGCACGGAGCGGATCTCCAGCGAGACGTCACGCAGCGACTCGCCGGGCTCGGGCGAGCGGTCGATCGCACACACGACAGTGTCCACGACCGCACCAAGCGGACGGAGCGCGTTGACCGCGTCGCGCACCGCGCCACCGGAGGTGATCACGTCCTCGATCAGGGTGACCTTCTTGCCCGAGAAGGACGGCCCCTCGGCGAGCTTGGCGGTGCCGTACTCCTTCGCCTTCTTCCGGATGAAGATCGCCGGGATGCCGGTCTTGGCCGACACCATGGTCACGATCGGGATGCCGCCGAGCTCCAGGCCCCCGAGCAGCTCGGTGCCCTCCGGGAGCAGCTCGACCATCCGGGCCGCGACACGCTCGAGAAGCGCCGGGTCCGCCTCGAAGAGGTACTTGTCGAAGTAGGTGTCGCTGACCTGCCCGGACCGGAGCGTGAACTCCCCGTGCAGGCGGCAGGTGGCGTCGATGTCGGCAGCGAGGCTCTGATCCGTGGTCACGACCAATAGCCTAAGTGTCATGACTGCGCGACGACTCCATGGCATCCCGCCGACGATCTTCTCCGAGATGTCGGCGTTGGCCGCGTCCACCGGCGCGGTCAACCTCGGCCAGGGCTTCCCCGACGTGGACGGTCCCGACGAGATCATCAAGGAAGCCGTCACTGCCTTGGAGAGCGGACGCAACCAGTACGCCCCGGGCCCCGGCGTCCCCGCGCTGCGAGAGGCCGTCGCGGCCCATCAGCAGCGCCACTACGGCCTCACCTTCGACCCGGCGCGCGAGGTCGCCGTGACCACCGGCGCCACCGAGGGGATCGCGGCGGCGATCCTCGCCCTGGTCGACCCGGGCGACGAGGTGATCCTCGTGGAGCCCTACTACGACAGCTACCCGGCGATGGTGCAGTTCGCCGGCGGCGTACGTCGCCCGGTGACGCTCAGCCTGGACGAGTCCGCGCCGGGCGGGAGGCTGCCCCGCGAGGCGCTCGAGGCCGCCGCCTCGGAGGCGACCAAGGTGCTTCTCCTCAACTCCCCGCACAACCCCACCGGCACCGTGCTCACCCGCGAGGAGCTCGAGACCGTCGCCGCCTTCGCCCGCGACCACGACCTGACGGTCGTCTCCGACGAGGTCTACGAGCACCTGACCTTCGACGGGACGCCACACATCCCCATCGCCACGCTCCCCGGGATGCGCGAGCGCACCCTGACCCTGTCGAGCATCGGCAAGTCCTACTCCTTCACCGGCTGGAAGGTCGGCTGGGCCACCGGCCCCGAACACCTGGTCCAGGCGCTGCTCGGAGCCAAGCAGTGGCTGACGTTCACCTCCGGCGCCCCGCTGCAGCCGGCGGCTGCGTACGCACTCGAGCATCTCGACCACTGGACCAAGGAGCTCGCCCTGGATCTGCAGGGGCGGCGCGATCTGCTCTGCGACGGGCTGAAGCGGATCGGCCTGGACGTGACCATCCCGGAGGGCACCTACTTCGCCGTCTCCGACATCACCGAGCTCGGCTGGAGCGACGGGCTCGAGTTCTGCCGGGCGCTGCCCGAGCGCGCCGGTGTCGTGGCCATCCCGCTGCAGGGGTTCTACGACTCCGATGCGGGCAAACATCTGGTCCGGTGGACCTTCACCAAGCAGCGTGAGGTGATCGAGGAAGCCCTGGAGCGACTCGGGAACGGCCGGCTGACGCGCTAGTGGTCGGCGCGGCTGTCGGCCTCGTCGTCCGCCGGCGCGCGCGGCCGGACCGCCATCCCGAGGATGTCGCGGTCCGGGTGACCGTCGTGGTCGAGGTCGCCGGCCAGTCGTGAGGCCGTACGCCGCCGCCGCCACCACTCCACCATCGCCGGCGCGAACGCGAGCGCGAAGAGCAGCAGGATCAGGTAGTCGACGTTGTCGGCCAACCAGGGCCAGCGCGCTCCGACGAAGAACCCGAACAGGGTCACCGCGAGCACCCACAGCACGCCACCGACGAGGCTCCAGAAATAGAACCGCCGCCGATCCATGTGGGTGACGCCGGCGACGACGGTGACATAGGTGCGTACGAAAGCGATGAACCGCCCGATCACCAGTGCCTTGTTGCCGTGTTTGTCGAAGAACTCGCGGGTCTGGTCGAGGTGTCGCTTCTTGATGAATCGACCGTCGCGTTCATAGAGCCGCGGCCCGATCTTGCGCCCGATCTCATAACCGGTCACGTTGCCCGCGAACGCGGCGACGACGAAGAAGAGCATCGCGATGATGATCTCGACACCCGGAGGCCCGGGAAAGATGTCGATCTTGCCGGTCGCGATGAAGATTCCGAGCGCGATCAGCAGGCTGTCGCCGGGGAGGAACGGGAAGAAAAGACCGCACTCGACGAAGATGATGATCAGGCTGATCCAGAAGAGCGGCTCGCCGAAAGTGGCCAGCAGAAAGTCCGGACTCATCCATTCCAGACCGGCCACCAGCGGCGCAAAATTCCCCGCACCTGTCACGCGCCCTACGGTACCCATAGGTAACAACTCTTGTTGCACGAATATTCTGTCTTGTCGATGAACGAGACACGTCAGTCAGAGGGTGAATCCCGAGCGCCGTACGACCCGATGCCCCACGGGCAGCCCGAGGTCGGCGTGGGCCCGTGGCAGGGGGAGTGGCCCGAGGGAGACCACTGGGACCCGGAGCTGCTGGCCAACGGCGACCGCCGCAACGTGGTCGACCGTTACCGCTACTGGACCCTCGAGGCGATCGTCGCCGACCTCGACCGGCGCCGCCACAGCTTCCACGTCGCCATCGAGAACTGGCAGCACGACTTCAACATCGGCACCATCGTCCGCACCGCCAACGCCTTCCTCGCCGCCGAGGTGCACATCGTCGGCAACCGCCGCTGGAACCGTCGTGGCGCGATGGTCACCGACCGCTACCAGCACGTCCATCACCACCCGGACGTGCCGGCGCTCGCGGCGTACCTGCATGAACGGGACGTACGTCTCCTCGGTATCGACAATCTCCCCGGCTCGCTCCACCTGGAGACGATGGAGCTGCCGAAGTCGGTCTGCTTCCTCTTCGGGCAGGAGGGACCAGGTCTGTCCGAGCAGGCCCGCGAGAGCGTCGACGGCACCTTCTCGATCGCCCAGTTCGGCTCGACCCGGTCGATCAACGCCTCCGCCGCCGCGGCGATCGCGATGCACTCCTGGGTCGTCCAGCACGCCGACCTGTCCTCCGAGGAGGCCTGGCGCGGCTGACGGGACGGTAAAGCGGTTACGCCCCGGTGTCTTCCGCGAAAACATGATCCGCTAAAGTTAACTCCTGGGTCGCCCGGATGTGCCCCTTCTCAGGGTGCGTGGCCTCGGGGCCGGGCGGCAGCGGGGACGCCAGGACCGCCCGACCCTTCGTGCTCCGCCTATGTTCGCGAGGCGTTCCCCGGCTCCAGGCAGCTACGCAGCGCGGCCAGCCCCCGCGAGGAGTGGCTCTTCACGGTTCCCTCGTTGATCCGCAGCTCCCGCGCGGTCTCGGCAACCGACAGCTGCAGCCAGTGACGCAGGACGACCACCTTGCGCTGCATCTCCGGCAGCTCCTGGAGCGCGTCGAAGAGCTCGGACCGCTCCTCGACCTGCTCCGCCGGACCCGGCCGCTCGGGCAGGTTGCCCGACCGCTCCCGCTTCCACCACGGCCGCCGGGTCTGGTCGATGTGGGCGCGGACGAGGATCGTCCGGACGTACGCCTCCTCCGATCCCGACTCCACCCGTCGCCACGACGCGTACAGCTTCACCAGCGACGTCTGCACCAGGTCGTCCGCCCGGTGCCAGTCGCCGCACAGCGCGTACGCCACTCTCACCAGGCGTGGCCGTCGGGCCGCGACGAACGCGGTGAATGCCTCGTCGTGCGCGCTCATCGCCACATCCCCTCGTCGGCAGGGGTGTGACGTGCGACCGCCGCGATGAACTCGTCGAGGGAGAGCGGCGCACGGTCCTCGGCTCGAGGAGCCGGGAGCACGACATACGAGACGGCCTGGGTGGTGCCGCCCTTCTCACGGATCAGGACGTAGCGCTCCTTGTCGCGGACGGTGATCCGCGCAGCCGCTGTCCGCGACGATCCGTCGGAAAAGGCGCCGCCGATGTCCGGATCCGCCGCTTGATCGACGATCTCCACTCCGTCCGCAGCCGGGACGACCTCCGAGCCGGATCCGAACTCGACCACATCGGTCGGGGTGCCTTCGAAGCCGTTGTCCCCGGGGCGGAAGTCGCGGCGCCGGTCCGCGTCTGCGGCCTCGGCCAGCCACTCGTCGATCGTCTGGCCGGGAATGGCGTAGGTCCCGGAACCCCCGAACGACTCGCCGCCCGCCGTGCTGCTCCCGCTGAGGAGCATCCAGCGCACGAGGCCGTCTCGCTCGACGACAGCCCCGACCGAGTCCCAGGGTGTCGCGTAACCCAGGGGGTTGGGGATCTCGCGGACGATCTTCCAGTCGTCGCCGACGTCGAGCCTGCCGTTGATCCACTCGGGCTCCAGCGGCCTGAGCGAGATGTCGTCGACCCAGGTCCGGAAGTCTTTCGTAGTTGTGCGGGAGGCATCCGTGAAGGCGATCTCGCTCGGGAGCTCGAAGTAGGCGTAGATCGTCTTCTCGCCGTCGGTCGCCGCGACCGCCAGCGAGTTGTTGACCGTCATCGGACCGACCCTGTCGACCTCCGTCCAGCCGTCCTGGAACGTCGTCTCGCCGGTGTCGAAGTCGTACGCCACCGGAGCCAGGTCGCTCAACGGGATGGCAGCCGGTGGCGGCCACTCCTCGTCGGTCGAGTGCGTCGCGATCGGCGGGTTCGGGGTGGCGGTGTCACGTGAGGGGACGACGACCGCGCCGATGCCGACCACCGCGGCCACCGCAGCGGCGGTGCCCACGACCGCGGCGAGCCGCCGGCGGCGTACGAGCCTCTTCCCGTCCGCCACGAGCGCGGCCGGGTCGGGTTGTGCGGGCGGGGGTCGGGGGATCGCCCGTTCCAGGGTTTCCTGCCAGTCCATGATGCCTCCAAGGTCAGTGTCACCTGTGGATACGGATCTCGTGGCAGATCGGTTGTCCTGGTTGATCGATCCAACTGCGGGCGTTGGGCGGGGCGGCCCGGGGGCGCATTACGCTGGCCACCAGCGCACCGGTCGAGAAACGGATCTTCAAGGAGACCCCCAGATGCCCATCGCCACCCCCGAGAAGTACGCCGAGATGCTCGCGACCGCGAAGGAGAAGGGGTTCGCCTTCCCCGCGATCAACGTCTCCTCGTCGCAGACGCTCAACGCGGCGCTGGCCGGCTTCGCCGAGGCCGGCTCGGACGGCATCATCCAGATCTCCACGGGTGGCGCGGAATACCTCTCCGGCCCCACGGTCAAGAACATGGTGACCGGCTCGGTGGCCTTCGCGGCGTACGCGACCGAGGTCGCCAAGTCCTACGACGTCAACATCGCGCTCCACACCGACCACTGCCCCAAGGACAAGCTCGACGGCTTCGTACGTCCCCTGCTCGAGCTCTCCGCCGAGCGCGTGCAGCGCGGCGAGGCCCCGCTGTTCCAGAGCCACATGTGGGACGGCTCCGCCGTGCCGCTGGCCGAGAACCTGCAGATCGCCGAGGAGCTGCTGGCGCTGGCCAAGACCGCCCACATCGTGCTCGAGATCGAGGTCGGCGTGGTCGGTGGCGAGGAGGACGGCATCGTCGGCGCGATCGACGACAAGCTCTACTCGACCCCTGAGGACGCCATCGCCACCGCCGATGCGCTCGGCATCGAGGGCTACCTGACCGCGCTCACCTTCGGCAACGTGCACGGCGTCTACAAGCCGGGCAACGTCAAGCTCCGTCCCTCCATCCTGCGTGACGCCCAGGACGCCGTCGTCGCCAAGCTCGGCCTGCCCGCCGGCTCGAAGCCGTTCGACCTCGTCTTCCACGGCGGCTCCGGCTCGAGCGCCGAGGAGATCGCCGAGGCGGTGTCCTACGGCGTGGTCAAGATGAACATCGACACCGACACCCAGTACGCCTTCACCCGCCCCGTCGCCGGCCACATGCTCGCCAACTACGACGGTGTTCTGAAGGTCGACGGCGAGGTCGGAAACAAGAAGCAGTACGATCCTCGCGTCTGGGGCAAGCTCGCGGAGGCCGGTATGGCCGCTCGGGTGGTCGAGGGTGCCCAGCATCTCGGTTCTGCGGGCAACTCCATCGGCTGAGCAACACGCCGGGGACAGGCCAATGGTCCCGATTCGGAAAACGTTGTGGCACACGGCATAGCAAACACGGGCTTATGTCGTTGTGCCGGTCATTGGTAAAGCGATTCAATGCCCTGGCTGGACGGCGACTCACGGGTAAGACAGTCGAACCGTCCCCTCGGCGTTGATCTTGGGAGGGACATCCTCGGAATGGAAACCACTGCGCGAAACCGCACCATCGGCGGAATCGTCATAGGCGCGATCATCCTGATCCTGCTTCTTGTCTTGTTCTCCTGCACCGTGAGCGGCGACCCGGAAAGCTCGCCGACCAAGGATCCGACGACGGGGGAGTCCTCGCTCCCCAGCGATCCTGACACTCTCGAGCCGGACGACAAGCCGTCGGACAAGGAGTCCGACGAGCCGGAGGTCGTCGAGGACGACATCGTCCCGGCCGCCAACACCGGTGTGACCTTCATCCCCGCGGGCAACGTCCCGTCGGGAAGCACGCCGACCTGTGAGCTCGACCCGAGCGCCTGTGAGGACACCCGTCCGCCGGGCGCCGGTGTGGACATCTGTGAGATCCGCCCGGACCTGACCCAGTGCCAGGAGCCGGAGCCGACTCCGACCCCGCCGCCGGGTGACGGCGAGCCGACCACCCCGCCGGACGACGGTGACGATGACTGCCTGCTCCCGCTGGGCCTGCTTTGCCCGCCAGGTGATGGTGATGGCGACGGCGACGGCGACGGCGACGGCGACGGCGACGGCGACGGCGACGGCGAAGATCCTGGGCCGGTCGACAGGACCAAGCCGAAGTGCACCACTCCTCCGGTCGTCACCTCGAAGACTGATCTCCTCGGGCTCAAACTTTCCTACGACGTCGAGTGGGGTGCGGCGACCGACAACAGTAACTCAGTCGAATACCTCATCTTTGTCGATGGCGGTGAGGTGACCAGGACGTCCCGGACGTCCTACACCGCGGTGCTGCCCCTCGCGGCAGACGAGTTCTCTGTTGTCGCTGTCGACCCGTCGGGCAACCGCGACAACTGCGGTTCGGTCGCGCTCAATGACGACAGGGCTCCGGAGATGGGTCCGGTCGACTGCACGGTCGTCAGTTCGACCGAGCTCAAGCTGACGTGGGCTGATGCCTCCGACGACAGCGGCAGGATCCACCACTACACGGCGACGAACGACCAGGGCGAGCAGGCCGCGGAGCACACGGCAAACAGTGCCACTTACACCGATCTGCAGCCGGGAACCGACTACAGTTTCGGAGTCACTGCGACCGACTGGAGCGCCAACGAGTCCGAGGCGAGCACGGTTGAGTGTGCCACTGAGGGCGACGCGGAGAACCCGAAGGCCCCGACGGGCCTCAAGGTTGACAACCTGACCGAGACCACCGCTGACCTTTCGTGGAACGCTTCGGATGACGACTCCGGTGTCGACCACTACGAGGTCACCTGGGCGGCTGAGGGTAGTGAACTGGGCGGCGACGACACGACCGAGGACGTGAACTACCACGTTGAGGGGCTGACTCCGGGGACCACCTACACCTTCACTGTGGTCGCGGTCGACGTAGTCGGCAAGAGGTCTGGTCCGGCGACCGAGTCGGGCACGACGACCGACGGTGTCGCTGTGGCAAACGAGCCGAACAAGCGCTCGAAGGTCCCGACCAAGAACCCAATCGAAGCGCCTCTGGATGGACCGACCGAGAAGGACTCGCCGCTGCTTCCGGGTCTGGACGACGTCCTCCCGGGTGGCGACGACGCTGCCGAGGCGCCCGCCGAGGAGCCGGCCGAGCCGGAGGCGACTCCGAGCGAGTCGGAGAGCCCGCTGGCCGAGCGGCCGACGACCGAGGAGCCTGCTGAGGAGGCGACCGAGGAAGCTCCCGCCGAAGAGGACGAGGGCGGTCTGCTGGACAACATCGGTGACGCGCTGACCAGCGCCGTGGCCGCGGTGTTCTAGCCTCACCCGCACAGCAACAGGGCGGGGAGAGCCGAAAGGTTCTCCCCGCCCTGTCGTATTCAGAGGCAGGTCGTCCCAAAAATCAAGGAGTCGGATGCCCAGCGCCCCCCACAAGCCCTGGACATCCGACGATCTTGGGTGACCGACACCAGTGTGCGTCAGCCGTGCGCACAGATTAGGCATAGAAACGCCCTTTGTTCCAGATGGTTAAGACGAAATTCATGAAGTTCCTGTGCCGATTCGAACAGATTCGAACAGATCGGAGGGGCCGAATCATATGGAGCCATACATTAGGATTTTGGTGTGCGTGTGATGACCTCTCGAGCCCGCGCGGCCATCTTCGCCCCGATCGGCGACGAGGGCCGGGCCGCGCGCGTCGAGAACCGTCTCGCGGAGGCGATCCGCTCCGGCGTACTCGCGCACGGTGAGCGGCTCCCCAGCGAGCCCGAGCTCGCCCAGATGCTCGGTGTCGCGACGGTCACCGCGCGAGAGGCTCTGGTCGCACTGCGCGCCAAGGGCTTGGTGGTGACGACCCGCGGGCGCGGCGGCGGCTCGTTCGTACGCGCCCCGGAGAGCGCCGACCTCGTCGAGGACCGGCTCGCCGCGATGTCGCGGATCGAGCTGCGGGACCGGGCCACGGTCTACCTGGTGGTGCTCACCGGCTGTGCGGAGATCGCGGCGGAGCGTACGGACCCTGACGAGGTCGAGGATCTGCGAGACCTGCTGATCCCGCTCAACGTCAGCGACGTGGCCCGCTGGCGCAGCGCCGACAGCGAGCTCTACCTGTCGGTGGCCGCGCTGACCCAGTCGGCCCGGATGACCCGCGAGGTGGTGCGCCAGGAGGCCGACTTCGGCGCGTTGCTCCGGATCCCGCTCAACGAGCCAGGGTTCCGGGAGGCGACGGCGACCCGCCATCAGGAGCTTGTCGAAGCCCTCGCATCAGGGGATGCTGTCAGGGCACGGGAGAGCGTACGTGAGCACATCGCGCACTCCCTGGAACGCTTGGCTGAGATCCATGAGGCGGTGCGGCGATGACCAAGACGATGACTCCGCTCGACTGCGTAGCCCAGGTCGAGCAGCACTTCGGGCCGATCGTGGCCGAGCTGGAGCGTGTACGCAACGAAGTGGCCGCCCTCTTCGAGGCCGGCCCGGTCACCACCGCATCGCTGCGCGAGCGGCTCGAGCCCGGCTCCCTGGAGTTCCTGCGCAACCCCAACCTGATCGGTGGTGGCTTCGTCGCGGCGCCCGGGGCGCTCAGCGACCGCCGGCTCTACCTCGTCTGGTGGCAGGGCGAGGAGCGTGATTTCCTCGGTGACGCCGACGCCCCGGCGACGGGGGAGGCCATCGACTACACCCGCCAGCCCTGGTACCGCACCCCGGAACGCACGGGGGAGCTGACCCTGGTCGGCCCGTACGTCGACTTCGTCTGCACCGACGAGTACGTCATGACCACGACAATGCCGGTCTACGCCGGCGGCCGCATGGTCGGCGTCGCGGGGGCCGACACCCTCGTCGAGACGCTGGAGACGATGCTCCTGCCCGGGCTGCGCGAGGCCGGCGCGACGCTGGTCAACGGTCACGGCAAGGCGATCGTCTCGGCCGACCCGCAGCTGGCCACCGGCGACCCGCTGACGACCGCCCGCGACATGATCCCGTGCCGCGGCCTGCCGCTCTCGGTGGCGCTCTCCTAGGCGGACGGCTTCGTCATGTGGCGCGGGGTGGTGAAGAAGAGCACCGCCACGAAGCCGACCACCAGCGCGACCGCCGGGAGCAGCATCACCTCCGACATCGCCTCGGCGAACCTCGGGGCCATCGCAGGCGGGACCGAGGAGCCGGCCGTGGTCTCGTGACCGCCCGCCAGCGACCCGCCGAGCCCGTGGGCGTTGAGACGGAGGTCGATGAGCACGGCGACGGCGGCCGAGCCGACCACCGACCCGACCAGTCGGGTGGCGTTGTAGACGCCTGAACCGGCTCCGGCCAGCCGCATCGGTACGTTGCGGGTGGCGGTCGCCGCCAGCGGCGCCCAGACGGCCGCCGAGCCGAGCCCGAAGACGGCCATCGGCGCCAGCAGCTGCCACAACGCCGAGTCGACGGTCATCGGCACCGCCAGCCAGAAGAGCGAGACGGCGCACAGGAAGAAGGCCGCTCCCGTCAGCAGCCGCGGGTGCATCCGGTCGGTCAGCCGGCCGACGAGCGGAGCGGCGACGAAGGAGACCAGCGCCGTCGGTACCATGATGAGCGAGGCCTCGAGCGCGGTGTAGCCGCGGACGAGCTGGGCGTAGAGCATCAGCGGGAAGCCCTGCGCGACCGCCGCGAAGCCCATGCAGGAGATCGCCAGGCTGGAGACCGAGAAGTTGCGGTCGGTGAAGATGTGCAGCGGCACCAGCGGCTCGTTGCGGTTGCGCGCCTGCCACCAGACGAAGAGCCCCATGATCGCGATCCCGCCGAACACCAGGGCCCAGGTGAGGGCGTCCCAGCCCCGCTGCTCGCCGTTCTGCAGGCCGAAGACCAGGCAGAACATGCCGACGCCGCTGAGCCCCACGCCGAGCCAGTCGAAGACGTGCGGGTGGGTCCCCAGCTCGGGGACCAGCAGCCAGTTGAGCACGATCGCGATGACGCCGATCGGCACGTTGACGAAGAAGATCCACTCCCAGCCGCCGGTCGCGACCAGCGCTCCACCCGCGAGCGGGCCGACGAGCGTCGCGATCCCCGCGGTCGCACCCCACAGCGCCATCGCCGCGCCGCGCCGCTCGGGAGGGAAGATGCGGGTGATCGTCGCCATCGTCTGCGGCGTCATCATCGCCGCGCCGAGGCCCTGCACCGCCCGTGCGGCCACCAGCGACTCGATGCTGCCGGCGAGCCCGCACCACAGCGACGAGGCCGTGAACACGGCCAGCCCGGCGAGGTAGACCCACTTGGGCCCGAAGCGGTCCCCGAGCCTGCCCATGATGAGGACCGGCACCGCGTAGGTCAGCAGGTAGGCGCTGGTCACCCACAGCACCGCGTTGGCGCTCGCGTCGAGCTCGTTCATGATGTCCGGCGTCGCGACGGTCACGATCGTCATGTCGACCAGCAGCATGAAGAAGCCGATGCACAGCGCGAACAGGGCCCGCCACGGATGCTCCGTCGTCGGCGCGGCAGTCGTCTGCGTCATCGGCTCGGTCATGGGCCCCAGTCAAACGGAGGCGCTCGCGAATTGCGAAGCAATCGCAAATAGTCCAGCGCCGGAGCGCCCCTCGTCTGGACGCAGCGGAGGGAGGAGCGAAGCGACGAGTGGAGCGGAGGAAGATGAGGGTCAAGCGGAGGCGCTCGCGAATTGCGAAGCAATCGCAAATAGTATGGGGGCATGACGCACCAGGACCTGATGGCCGGACCGCCGCCGACCCACCTCCCCGCCGACCCTGCGACCGACGAGCTGGCCGCCGGCACCGAGCCCGCCGAGGTCGTACGCCGCCACCCCGCCTCGCCCGCCGCCTGGGCGGCGCTCGCCACGGCCGCCAAGGAGGCCGGCGCCGAGGACGTGACCATCTACGCCTACGCCCGCGTCGGCTACCACCGCTCGCTCGACATGCTGCGCCGCAACGGCTGGAAGGGCCACGGTCCGGTGCCGTGGGAGCACGAGCCCAACCGCGGTTTCCTGACCAGCCTCGCCCTCCTCGCCGAGCAGGCCAAGGTGATCGGTGAGACCGACGAGTGGGAGCGCTGCAGCGAGTTCCTGCGCGACAGCAGCCCCACCGCGTACGACACCCTCCTGGGCTGATTACCGAATCGCGTCGGACCAGCGATTTCGCCTAGCCTTGCCCTGTGACTGAGCAGACCTCCAACGCCCCTGACGCCCCCGAGGTTCAGCAGAGCCTGAACGAGCAGATGATCGTTCGGCGCGAGAAGCGCGAGCGCCTGCTGGCCGAGGGCAAGAAGGCGTACGCCATCGAGGTCGGCCGCACGCACACGCTCGCCGAGGTGCGGGAGGCCTACGAGGACAAGCTCGAGGCCGGCGAGGAGACCCAGGACGTGGTCACCGTCGCCGGCCGGGTCATGTTCGTCCGCAACACCGGCAAGCTGGCCTTCGCCACGCTCCAGGAGGGTGTCGGCACCCGGCTCCAGGTGATGCTCTCGCTGGCAGAGGTGGGCGAGGAGTCGCTCGCGGAGTGGAAGAGCCTGGTCGACCTCGGTGACCACGTCGCCGTCACCGGCCGGGTGATCTCCTCGCGCCGCGGTGAGCTCTCCATCATGGCGAGCGAGTGGCAGATGGCCTCCAAGGCACTGCGGCCGCTGCCGGTGCTCCACAAGGAGCTCTCGGAGGAGTCGCGGGTCCGCCAGCGCTACGCCGACCTGATCGTGCGCCAGGAGGCGCGCGACATGGTCCGTACGCGCGCGAAGATCACCCAGGCGATCCGCCGCTGCCTGGAGGACGACGGCTATCTCGAGGTCGAGACGCCGGTCCTGCAGCTCATCCACGGTGGCGCGCACGCACGGCCGTTCAACACCCACATGAACGCGTTCGACCAGCCGATGACGCTGCGCATCGCGCTCGAGCTCAACCTCAAGAAGGCGGTCGTCGGCGGCGTCGACAAGGTCTACGAGATCGGCCGGATCTTCCGCAACGAGGGTGTCGACTCCACGCACAGCCCCGAGTTCACGATGATCGAGGCCTACCAGGCCTACGGTGACCAGTTCACCATCGCCGAGCAGATCCGGAAGATGTACCTCGCCGCCGCCGACGCGGTCGGCTCCCGCCAGGTGGAGACAGAGGCCGGTGTCATCGACCTCGACGGTGAGTGGACGTGGCTGCCGGTCTACGAGGGTGTCTCCGAGGCCGTCGGCGTCGAGGTCACGCCCGCCACCGACGTCGAGACCCTCAAGGCGCTGGCCGACAAGCACGACGTCGAGCTCGACCCGGCCTGGGACGCCGGCAAGATCGTCATGGAGCTGTGCGGCGAGCTGGTCGAGCCCCACCTGCTCCAGCCGACCTTCCTGTGCGACTTCCCGGCGATCGCCCAGCCGCTGGCGCGGATCAACGACGAGGAGCCCGGCAAGGTCCTCGCCTGGGACCTGATCATCGGCGGTGTCGAGCGCGGCACCGGCTTCACCGAGCTGATCGACCCGGTGGTGCAGCGCGAGGTGCTCACCCAGCAGTCGCTCCTCGCCGCCGGCGGCGACCCCGAGGCGATGCAGCTCGACGAGGACTTCCTGCGCGCGCTGGAGTACGGCGCCCCGCCGATGGGCGGCCTCGGGCTCGGCCTGGACCGGGCGATCATGCTCTTCACCGGTGCCGGGATCCGCGAAACGATCCTCTTCCCGTTGCTCAAGCCGGAGGCGTGACAACTATCTGGCACTAGAGTGCCAGATATGGAGAACGGCCGGTCGCAGACGCTGATGACCGCGCTCGGGTTCGACCCGGGCGCGGCGCAGCTCTACAGTCGCCTCCTCCCGCTCAACGGCTGGCCGGTGGTGGTCGTCGCGGCGACGCTGTCGACCTCCGTGGACGAGCTGAAGGAGGAGGGCACGGCGCTGATCGAGAGCGGCGTGATCTGCGTGAGCGAGACCCTGACGGTGCTCAGCCCGACAGCGGTGGTCGCCCACATGCTCGAGCGGGCCGCGACCAGGGCGCAGGACGCCCACGACCACCTGCTCAAGATCTCCCAGTCGGTGCCGTACGTCGCCGGCACCGCCGCCCGGCTCCCGGCTCCGATCGGCGAGGAGCACCCGATCGAGGGCGAGGTGGTCACCACCGAGTTCACGCCCGAGACCTTCGAGCGGCTGGTCTCGGCGACCTCGGGCGACATGATGTGGCTGCGGCCGGCGGTCACCGTGCACCCCTCCGAGATGCGGTTCATCTCGGTCATCGAGGCCACGATCAAGTCGGGCCGCCGGTGCCGCGGCATCTACCCGGTGGCCGCCCTGAAGCACTCGCCGGACGTGCTCCGGATGCGGGTCGAGATCGGCGAGGAGATCCGGATCCTGCCCCGCGTCGCCACCCACCTGATGGTCGTCGGCAGCACGCACGCGATGTTCCCGGACCCGCTCGGCCCGGTGGAGCAGCCGATGATCAACGTACGCCAGCGGGGCATCGTCGAGGTGGTCACCTGCTACTTCGAGGAGCTGTGGCACCGTGCCCTTCCGGCGGCCGAGCTGGAGGATCTGCCGAGCGCCGAGCGCCGGCTCCTGCTCGCCGAGCTGGCCAGCGGAGCCCAGGACGAGCAGATCGCCCGGAGGCTCGGGGTCTCGCTGCGTACGGTCCGGCGACGGGTCGCCGAGCTGCTCGAGGACCTCGGTGCGACCTCCCGGTTCGAGGCGGGCGTCGAGGCCGCACGGCGAGCCTGGCTGTGACGTACGCGTCCGGATTTGCTAGCGTGTGGTCGCAAGAGCCCTGGTCTTGCCAGGGCTTTCTGCATTTTGATGGATCCAGCACACACTAGGTATTGGTGCGTTGAGCAGCCGCCTCAGGGCGGAGGGACTCCGTCCGGAGCGAAGGAGCAACACATGCCCGCGATCACGATCATCGGCGCCCAGTGGGGCGACGAAGGCAAGGGCAAGGCGACCGACCTTCTCGGTGAGCACGTCGACTACGTCGTGAAGTTCAACGGCGGCAACAACGCCGGCCACACGGTGGTGATCGGCAAGGAGAAGTACGCCCTCCACCTGCTGCCCAGCGGCATCCTGACCCCCGGCGTGACGCCGGTGATCGGCAACGGCGTGGTCGTCGACCTCGCCGTCCTCTTCGAGGAGCTGAGCGGCCTGGAGGAGCGCGGCGTCGACATCTCCAAGCTGAAGCTGTCGGCCAGCGCCCACGTCATCGCCGACTACAACCGCCAGCTCGACAAGGTCACCGAGCGGTTCCTCGGCTCGCGCAAGATCGGCACCACCGGCCGCGGCATCGGGCCGACCTACGCCGACAAGGTCAACCGCATCGGCATCCGCGTCCAGGACCTCTTCGACGAGTCGATCCTGCGTGGCAAGGTCGAGGGCGCGCTGGAGCTGAAGAACCAGCTGCTCTCCAAGGTCTACAACCGGCGCGGCTTCACCGTCGAGGCGGTCGTCGAGGACCTGCTGTCCTACGCCGACCGGATCGCGCCGATGGTCTGTGACACCGGTCTGCTGCTCAACCAGGCGCTCGACAAGGGCGAGACCGTGCTGCTCGAGGGCGGCCAGGCGACGCTGCTCGACGTCGACCACGGCACCTACCCGTTCGTGACCTCCTCCAACGCCACCTCGGGCGGTGCCTGCACCGGCTCCGGCATCCCGCCGACCCGGATCGACCGCGTCGTCGCGATCGTGAAGGCCTACACCACCCGTGTGGGCGAGGGGCCGTTCCCGACCGAGCTCTTCGACGCCTCCGGCGACTACCTGCGCGACAACGGCCACGAGTTCGGCACCACCACCGGCCGCCCGCGCCGCTGCGGTTGGTACGACGCCGTCATCGCCCGCTACGCCGCCCGCGTCAACGGCGTCACCGACTTCGTCCTCACCAAGCTCGACGTGCTCGGCGGTCTCGACGAGATCCCGGTGTGCGTGGCCTACGACGTCGACGGTGTCCGCCACGACGAGATGCCCGTCAACCAGTCCGACTTCCACCACGCCAAGCCCATCTTCGAGATGCTGCCCGGCTGGAAGGAGGACATCTCCGGGGCACGGTCGTTCAGCGACCTTCCGGCCAACGCCCAGGCGTACGTGAAGTACGTCGAGGAGATCTCCGGCGCCCCGATGTCGGTCATCGGCGTCGGTCCGGCGCGCGACGAGACGGTCATCATCAACTCCCTCACCTGAGGTCGTGAAGCTGAGAGTGGTCTATGGGCC
>NZ_JBHVKN010000035.1:0-17989 GCF_042798075.1 Nocardioides sp. NPDC057772 | reverse complement strand
ACACTGAAAAAAAAATCCCCCCCACCTGCGGTCTTTATGCTGTGGGTGTTCTTGGGCCCACTCACAGCTCCACAACTCGTGGTTATCCACAACCCACGCCCTTTGCCGTTGCGGCACTGCCACGTCTGGGGTCTCTTGAGGGTATGGGAGAGCAGGGGTGGCGTGCGGTGGCTGGAGCGCAGGGTGGATTGATCACCCGGGCGCAGCTGGCCGAGGCCGGCATGACGCGGTGGAGCGTCGCACATCGGATCGCGTCGGAACGGTGGCAGCTGCTGTCGCCGACCGTCGTCGCGACGACCACCGGCGAACTCGGTGAGGAGCAGAGGGTCTGGCACGCGGTGCTGCACGCCGGCGCCGGTGCGATGGCCGGCGCCCTCACCGCGGCGTCGCTCTCCGGCCTGCAGAACTGGCACAGGGACGAGCTCACCGTCCTTGTGCCGTATGAACGGGGACGCCCCAGCGCCCTCTCGGGCGTTCGCTACGTACGGAGTCGGCGTTCGCTGTGTTCAGTGGGGTCGCCGCCGCGATGTCGCATCGAACCGGCGGTGCTCCTCTTCGCCGCCGCCGACAGGTCGGAGCGGACCGCGCAGGGCGTGCTCGCTGCGGTCGTGCAACAACAGCTGACCAGCTCCCAGAGTCTGCTCGACTGGTTGGATCGACTGGCGCCGCTGCGGCGCGCGGCGACCTTGCGGCGAGCGATCGAGGACATCGAGGGCGGCGCTCAGTCGCTCGCGGAGATGGATGTCAGGCGCATGTGCCGCAGCTTCGGGCTGGCGATACCCATCCGTCAGGTGAAGCGCCGGGATGCCGACGGGCGGGTTCGCTACACCGACTGCGAGTGGCGACTCCGGGATGGGCGCACTCTCGTTTTGGAGGTGGACGGCGGCTTTCACATGGAGGCCGAGCACTGGGAGGACGACCTCGCGAGGCAGCGCGCGCTGGCGGCGACGGATCGCATCATCGTCCGGTGCACCGCCCGCGAGCTCCGGGACGAGCCGGAGAAGGTCGCCAGGGACCTGGTCGCCTTGGGCGTCCCCGCTGCCGCTTGACCTCAGCTCGCCGAGCGACGAATGGTGACTCGCCCGGCCCTCAGGTCGACCCCGTGAGGCGGATCGTCACCGTCGGGCGACGGGATCACGTGACCGACGTTGTCCTGCTCCTCGAGGTCGCGTGCGGCGCGGGCGTTGCCGGGATCGAAGACGTCGATGAAGTTGCCGAGGCCGTCACCGATCCCTGCGGAGACGCCACGGCGCGAGGAGCGCAGTGCCTTGTCGCAAGCCGCGATCAGCAGGCCGAGCACGACGACGACGGCGACGCCGAACACGACCCAGGTCATGCTCGGCAGACTACGCCGATGCTCAAAGCAGCGAGGCGCCCTCGACGACACCGAGCGGCTCGGCGGCGATGTCGGAGCGCCGCTGAAGACCGTCGAAGGTGATCAGGTCGGCGGCTGCGTACGCCCGCGAGCGCGCGTCGTCGATGTCGTAGCCCGTCGCTCGGACCGCCAGGACGCGGCCTCCCGCGGTGACCAGGTGGCGGTGGTCGGGCTCCTCCGGCGTGGAGGCGTCGACGATCGCGGTGCCGGCGTGGATCACGTCCACGTCGTTGATCGAGTTGGCGTTGCCGACGCCGGTGATGACGTCGCCCTTCGAGGAGGACTCCGGATAGCCGGCCGAGGCCAGCACGACGGTGACCGAGGCGCCGTCTGAGAAGGTCGGCGCCTCGACGGTGTCCAGAGCGCCGGTGGCAGCGGCGAACAGCAGGTCGCCGAGCGAGGACTCCAGGAGCGCGAGCACGGGCTGGGAGTCGGGGTCACCGAAGCGGCAGTTGAACTCGATCACCTTCGGGCCCTTGGCGGTCAGGGACAGGCCGACGTAGAGGCACCCGACGAACGGGGCGCCACGCTTCTCCATCTCGGCCAGCGTCGGCTCCACGACGGTCGCCAGCACGACGTCGGCGAGGTCGGGCTGCGCCCACGGCAGCGGCGAGTAGGCACCCATGCCGCCGGTGTTGCCGCCCTTACCGCCGTCGAAGATCCGCTTGAAGTCCTGCGCCGGCTGCAGCGCGTAGGCCCGGGTGCCGTCGCAGATCGCGAACAGCGATACCTCGGGGCCGTCGAGGAACTCCTCGATGACGACCCGTTCGCAGGCGGCCGCGTGAGCCAGCGCCTCCTCGCGGTCACGCGTCACGACGACGCCCTTGCCCGCGGCAAGGGCATCGTCCTTGACGACGTACGGCGCGCCGAACTCGTCCAGCGCGGCGGCCGCCTCCTCGGGCGTGGTCGCCACCCGCGAGCCCGCGGTCGGCACCCCGGCCGCGGACATCACGTCCTTGGAGAACGCCTTCGACCCCTCGAGCCGCGCGGCTGCCTCCGACGGCCCGAAGACGGCGATCCCCGCCTCACGAACCGCGTCGGCGACCCCGGCCACCAGCGGCGCCTCGGGTCCGACGACGACCAGGTCGACGCCCAGCTCACCGGCCAGGGAGGCGATCGCCGGGCCGGACATGATGTCCACCTCCCGCAGCGTGGCGAACGCCGCGATCCCGGGGTTCCCGGGCGCGGCATACACCTCGTTCCCTTCCTGGGAGAGCTTCAGAGCGAGCGCGTGCTCACGACCACCGGTGCCAACGACAAGGATCCTCACGGGCCCACCTTATGCCGCGACGGGGTTGTGAACCCGAGCGTGGTCCATAGGTCACTCCCAGCTTCACGACCCGAGACTCAGTCCTCGGCGGGCGGGGTCACCGCTTCGTCGGGGCGGTGCTGGATGACGTCCTCGTAGTAGGACTCGGCGGCGTTGATGAGCTTGACCCACTCGCCGGCGAACTGGGAGAGCACCCAGCGATGCTCCAGGATCTCGTGGAACATCTGCGCCGGGGTGAGCTTGGCGGCGGCGCCGGGCGGGCGCATCGCGACGATGGGCTCGTAGATCTCGCGCAGCCAGCGGCCGGCGGCGACCTCGATCGGCTGGTCGCCGAGCTCACGGGTGGCGCGGTAGGCAGAGATGTCGTTGAGGATCCGTCGTGCCTGGGCGTCCTGGACGTCGAGCCCGGTCAGCGTACGCAGCTCGCGGCGGTGGTGGCCCAGCTCGACCACCCGCGGCCGCAAGGCCACCGTGTCGCCGTCCTCGCTGGTGGTGATGTCGAGCTCCTCGACGTCGAAGCCGAGGTCGTGCAGGCGCTCGATGCGCTGCTCGATGTGCCACATCTCCTCGGCGGAGAAGACCTGCTCCTCGGTGAGCTCGCGCCACAGCGCGGCGTAGCGGGTCTGCAGCCGCTCGACGATCGCGTCGATCGGGAACGCCTCCGGCAGCGACTCGCTCGCCTGCAGGTCCAGCAGCTCGCCGTAGATGTTCTGGTAGGCGACGTCGAGGTCGTACTCCCGCAGCCGGTCGGAGAGCTCGGGTTTCAGCTCCCCGGTCTCGGCGTCGACCAGGTAGGCGGCGAACCCGTTCGCGTCGCGGACGAAGAGGACGTTCGACAAGGACACGTCGCCCCAGTAGAAGCCGGCCAGGTGGAGGCGTACGAGCAGGACGACGAGGGCGTCGATCAGGCTCGGGAGCCGGTCGGCGGCCAGGCCCCGTTCGAACAGGGCGCGATAGGGGAGCGAGTAGGTGAGGTGCTCGGTCATCAGGGCGGCGTTGAGATCGTTGCCGTCGTGGTCCTTGCGGCCGGTGACGACGCTCTTGGCGACCACCGTCGGCAGGCCGAGACGCTGCAGCTCGCGCAGCATGTTGTATTCCCGCCGCGCGATGTCGGCCTGGGTCTCCTTGACGGCGTAGACATGGTTGCGCACGCGCACGATGCGTACGACGTGCCGGCTCAAACCGCGGGTCAGCGGCACCACGACGTCGTCCGGCCAGTCCTCCAGAGCCCGCGACCAGGGCAGGGTGTAGATCGCCGGGTCGGGCCGGCTGGCGAGGATCTGCAGAGCCATACCGCCACGTTAGTGGGGGTGAGCATCGGACATGGGAGAATGTCCACCGTGACTGTGGTGCCCAACGTCCTCGCCAACCGCTATGCCGCTGCCGACCTCGCCGGGATCTGGAGTCCCGAGCACAAGATCGTGCTGGAGCGCCAGCTCTGGATCGCGGTGCTCAAGGCTCAGAAGGATCTCGGCATCGACGTCCCCGACGGGGTCGTGGAGGCGTACGAGAAGGTCGTCGAGGACGTCGACCTCGACTCGATCGCGGCCCGTGAGCGGGTGACCCGCCACGACGTGAAGGCGCGGATCGAGGAGTTCGCCGCGCTGGCCGGCCACGAGCACATCCACAAGGGCATGACCAGCCGCGACCTCACCGAGAACGTCGAGCAGCTCCAGGTGCTCTCGTCCCTGAAGGTGATCCGCGACCGCGCCGTCGCGACGCTGGCCCGTCTGGCGCGGCTCGCGACCGAGCACGAGACCACCGTCATGGCCGGCCGCAGCCACAACGTCGCCGCCCAGGCGACGACGCTCGGCAAGCGGTTCGCGACCGTTGCCGACGAGATGCTCGTCGGCCTCCAGCGGGTCGAGGAGCTCATCGTGCGTTACCCGCTGCGCGGGATCAAGGGGCCGATGGGCACCGCCCAGGACATGCTCGACCTGCTCGACGGTGACGCCGGCAAGCTCGCCGCGCTCGAGGAGCGGGTCGCGGCCCACCTCGGCTTCGACAACGTCTTCACCAGCGTCGGCCAGGTCTACCCGCGCTCGCTCGACTTCGACGCCGTCTCGGCGCTGGTCCAGCTGGTCTCCGGTCCCTCCAACCTCTCGACCACGATCCGGCTGATGGCCGGCAACGAGCTGGTCACCGAGGGCTTCAAGGAGGGCCAGGTCGGCTCCAGCGCGATGCCCCACAAGATGAACTCGCGCTCCACCGAGCGGGTCAACGGCCTCTCGGTCGTGCTGCGCGGCTACCTGTCGATGATCTCCGAGCTGGCCGGCGACCAGTGGAACGAAGGTGACGTCTCCGACTCGGTCGTGCGCCGCGTCGCGCTCCCCGACGCCTTCTTCGCCGCCGACGGCCTCTTCCAGACCTTCCTCACCGTGCTCGACGAGTTCGGTGCCTTCCCGGCCGTGATCCAGCGCGAGCTCGACCGCTACCTGCCCTTCCTGGCGACCACCAAGGTCCTGATGGCTGCCGTGCGCAACGGCGTCGGCCGGGAGGAGGCTCACGAGGCGATCAAGGAGGCCGCCGTCGGCACCGCGCTGTCGATGCGCAAGGGCCAGGCCGAGAACGACGTCTTCGCCAAGCTGGGCGCCGACCCGCGCCTCGGTCTGACCGAGGACCAGATCCAGTCGCTCGTCGCCGAGCCGATCGAGTTCACCGGTGCTGCCGTCGCGCAGGTCCAAGAGGTCGTACGCCGCGTAGAGGCCGTCATCGCCCGCCACCCGGAGGCCGCGGCCTACGTGCCGGGGGAGATCCTCTGAGCCCGGTGACGGGCCCGGTGATCACCGTCGCGGCGGTCGTCTTCCGGGATGGTGAGGGGCGGATGCTGACCGTCCGCAAGCACGGCACCTCGAGCTTCATGCTCCCCGGCGGGAAGCTGGAGCCCGGGGAGACGGCCGCGCAGGCGGCCGTCCGCGAGGTGGCCGAAGAGCTCGGCGTACGTCTTCGGGTCGAGGACCTCACCCTGCTCGGTGAGTTCGAGGCCGACGCCGCCAACGAGCCGGGTCACCTGGTGCGCTCGACGGTGTTCACCTGGGCCGGTGAGGTGACGCCCGACGTGGCCGCCGAGATCGCAGAGCTGCGCTGGGCGACGCTCGCGGAGATCACCGAGGGGGCCCACTTCGCCCCGCTGACCAGGGAGCACGTCGTCCCGGCTCTCCAGCCGGCCTGATCCTCGGCGGCCTCCACCGCACGGTGGCAGACTGTCGACATGGCCGGGTACTTCGCCGCCGACTCGATGGTCGTCCGCGCGATGCGCCAACGCGCCGTCGGGCTGACCTGGGGTCAGCGGGCGCTGGTGCTCGGCGGGCTGCACCCCCGGCTCTTCGTCGGCACCGCCCAGCACACGGTGCACCGGGTGACGCCCTACACGAGGCTCGCGTTGACCGCCCGGCTGATGGAGACGGTCTTCCTCGGCACCACGGAGGAGGCCGACCGAGCCCTGGCGTTCACCGCGAGGCGCCATGTCCCCGTCGACGGGACGATGGCGGTCGACGGTGGGCCGGCCCATCCCGTCGGCGCGCACTACTCGGCCACCGACCCCGGGCTGATGTGGTGGACGGCGGCCTTCGCGCTCGACTCGGTCGAGTTCATGTACGACGCCCTGGTGCGCCCCCTCCGTCCGGACGAGCGCGAGGAGCTCTTCGACGGGTTCGTGACCTGGGCCGGTCTCTTCGGCATGCCTCCCGAAGCCGCGCCGGCGTCCTATCCCGACTTCCGCCGCCGCTTCGACGCCTGGCTCTCCTCGGACGAGCCGTATCTCGTCGACGAGGCGCGCCTGGTCGGACGCCACATCGCCGGCACCGCCGGCTACCACCTGCCCGGCGGGCCACCGACCAACGAGACGCTCCGCACCGTCGTCCAGGGCAGCCTCCCGCCGCTCGTCCGCGAGCACTACGGCATCCCGTGGTCGGCCGCGGACGAGGCGCGCTGGCGGGCCGTACGCACCGCCAGCCGTCTCGCCCACGGCCGTCTCTCGCTCCTCGGGCCCACGCCGCTGCTGCGCGGGCGGAGCGAGCACTTCTACAAGGTCGTCCAGCGGGGTGAGCAGTCCTTGGTGCGCCGGGGCGGGGTCAGCATCCCCGGCGTCTCCGACGTCAGGCCGGCTTGACGTCCAGCACGACCTCGAACTCCAGCAGGTCAGCGCCGGTGGAGACCGGCTTGCGCGGCGCCTCGCCCGGTGGGGTCGCGTGGGCGGCTCGGGCGTCCCCGTCGCGCCAGGCCGCGAAGGACTCCTCGGAGTCCCAGTGGGTGACCACGAAGTAGCGGTCATCGCCGGCCACCGGGCGCAGCAGCTGGAAACCGAGGAAGCCCGGCGACTTCTCGACCGCCCCGGCACGGGCCGCGAACCGCTTCTCGAGCTCCGCGCCGGCACCCTCCGGAACCTGGATTGCATTGATCTTCACCACAGACATGCCGCAAACCTATGCGAGGGCTGGGGATGCGGCGTACGTGCCTGCGACGATGGACGGCATGTCCGAGCCGGTAACCGTGACCATCGCCCGTCGAGTCTCCGTGGAGCGTCGCGACGAGATGGTCGCCTGGATGCAGGCGGGGATCCGGCTGGCCAGCGAGTTCCCCGGCTTCCTCGGGGCCGGCTGGGTGCGGCCGGCGCCGGACTCCGACCAGTGGCACCTGCTCTACCGGTTCGACTCCCACGAGACCCTGGGGCGCTGGGACAACAGTCGCCAGCGCGGCTGGTGGCTGGGTGCGGGCGAGCCGTTCGTGGAGGAGACCCGGGTCGAGCGGCGCACCGGGATCGAGGGCTGGTTCGACCCGCCCAGCACCTACGACGTCGAGCAGGTCTCCGGCGTCGCGACGGCTCCACCGCGGTGGAAGCAGACGATCACGATCTTCCTGATGTTCTACCCGGTCAGCGTGCTCGCCAACTGGCTGCTCGGGCCGCTCGTCGAGGGCTGGGAGCTGCCGCTCAAGGTGCTCGGGGTGATGGCCGTGACGCTGCCGTTCATGACCTACTTCGGGCTGCCGTGGATCACCCGCAACATGGAGTGGTTCCTGCACGGGCGCCCGGCGCCCTGGCGTCGCTAGGGCTTCGCGTTGCCGTCCGCCGCGGAGAGGACGGCATCGAGGAGCCCGGGGAAGCGTGCGTCGAGATCCTCGCGCCGCAGGGAGAGGCGGCGGCCCCGGCCGTTGGCCTCGTTGCGGACCACCCCGGACGTACGCAGCACCTTCATCAGGTGCGACTTGGTCGACTTCGGCACGTCCGGGTTGCTCAGGTGGCACTCCGCCATGTCGAGGGGACCGTCGACCAGCTGGCGCGCGATCGCCAGGCGCTCGGGGTCGCTGAGCGCGAAGAGCACGGACGTCAGTGAGATCTCCGACCGATCGGGATGCGGGAGGTTCGGGGAAGAACTCATGGTTCGATAATAGTTGCACAGTCGTCGGAAGGCACGTACTCTCCTAAATAGTTCGAAAAAATTCGAACGATGGATGGAGTGGTGATGTCGGCAGAGGTGATGAGCGGGACGACGACGGACGTCGTCTCGGGGCGGCGGCTCGGGGCCGGAGTGGCGCTCGGGGCGGTCGTGCTGATGATGGCCGGGGCCAGTGCGCCCTCGCCCTTCTATCCGGACCTCCAGGTGGGTCTCGGTCTGCAGCCCTGGGTGATGACGGCGGTCTTCGCGGTCTACGCCGTCGCGCTGCTGGTCACCCTGCTCGTGCTCGGCTCGGTCTCCGACCACGTCGGCCGTCGCCCGGTGGTCACGGTCGGGTTCCTGCTGCTGGCCGCCAGCTTCGCGCTCTTCCGGAGCGCCGACGCTGCCGCCCTCCTCTTCGAGGCGCGCATCCTGCAGGGCGTCGCCAGCGGACTCCTGCTCTCGACCCTGTCTGCCGCCGTGGCCGACTTCGAGCGGCCCTCGCGGCCCGGTTCGGCGGCGGTGGTCAACGCGGTCGCGCCGATGGTCGGTCTGGCCGTGGGTGCCGTCGTCTCCGGTGTGGTCCTGCAGGTGAGCGGGGACGCGCGGATCATCGTCTTCGACGCCCTGGTGGTGCTGTCGCTCCTGCTCGCGGCAGGCGTGTGGCTCACTCCGGAGACGGCCCCTCGCCACGACGGCCTGCTCACCTCGCTGCGTCCGCGGATCGCCGTGCCTCCCGCGATCCGGGGCCTGCTCGCCAGCAGCGCCCCGGCGATCTTCGCCGGCTGGGCCACCGGTGGCCTCTTCCTCTCCCTCGGCGCCGCGATCGTACGCACCGAGCTGGGTGCCCACAGCCATGTCCTCCAGGGGCTGGCCATCGGATTCCTCGCCGGTGCCGGGGCGGTGGCTGCGTACGTCTTCCGGAACCGCTCGGCGCGGGCGACGACGCTCTACGGCACGACCGCGCTCGCCGTCGGCACCGTGCTCAGCCTGCTCGCCCTGCTGTCCGGCTCGGCGACGGCCTACCTCGCCGCCGTGGTCGTGGCGGGCACGGGCTTCGGCACTGCCTTCTTCGGGATCCTGCGCTCGATCATGCCGCTCCTCCCCGCCCATGAGCGGGCCGAGGTCTTCGCGGTGATCTTCATCGTGTCCTACCTGGCCTTCGGTGTCCCCGCCGTCATCGCCGGTCTGCTGACGCCGGAGATCGGTCTCGCGGCCACGACGTACGCCTACGGTGCCGTCGTCGTGCTGCTCTCCGCGACCGCCGGGCTGCTGCGCTGGCGCAGCAGCCACTGATCCCGGGCATCTTGTCAGGGGTGGGCGATCGCGCCGCCGAAGATCTTGTTGCCTACGGCCACGCCGACACGGGTCAGCGGGACGATGTCCTGCTCGATGACGTCCAGCAGACGGCGTACGTCCGCCTCGTCGAACCGGACCGCCGGCGACATCAGATCAGGGCCTCCCCGCCGTGGGTGGCGAGCTTGCGGGCGACCTCGGCGAGGTCGGCGCGCCAGATCTCCGCGGGGCCGGGCGGGAGGATGTCGTCCCAGTCGGGCGAGAAGCTGCCGCGTACGGAGAGCAGGTCCTGCGGACGAGCCAGGAACCACATGTGCAGGTGCTCGGCGCCGTCCCCGATACGCATCGCGTGGCAGCGGGCGATGTTGGGCAGGCTCTCGATGATCCGGACGAGCCGCACGGTGAGAACGCCGAACTCCGCCGCCTGGTGCTCGTCGAGATCAGGTAGGTCGTAGTGCTCGAGCGGCTCGAGGATCAGCACCAGCGGGAGGCCCGACTGCTTCAGGTGCTTCACCCGCCAGCTCTCGTCCTGCCAGATCACGCCGGGCAGGTCGGTGCCGCACAGCTTGCAGTCGACGCCGTCCTCACCCGAGCGCGGCTCCTCGGGAGCCGGGGGAGCGAGGGGCTTCGGGGCGATCTGCCCGTCGCGTACGACCCACGGAAAGATGTCCCAATCGGTGATGCTCGGGGCGGGCAGGTCACCGCCGGCCTGGACGCGGGCGTAGATCTGATCAGCTGTCTCGGCCATGGCTCGAAACTCTGCCACAGCGAGCGACGCTGTAACACGCTGTTCGTGGGACCAGCCGGTCGTTCCGGTAGGGCGAGTAGCTCCACGAACAGCGTGTTACACCCCTCGGTGGACCATCTCTTAGGCTGATCCCGTGGCTGAACTCAACATCCCTCCGGCGCCGGCGATCCCGGGCGCGAAGCACCTCCACTCCGGCAAGGTGCGCGACCTCTACGAGCTGGAGGAGGGTCCCTACGCGGGCCAGCTCCTGATGGTCGCCAGCGACCGCATCTCGGCCTTCGACCACGTCTTCGACACGGTGATCCCGGACAAGGGCGAGATTCTCACGAAGCTGTCGCTGTGGTGGTTCGAGCAGTTCGAGGACCTGGTGCCGACCCACGTCATCTCGACCGACGTCCCCGCGGCCGTCGAAGGGCGTGCGGTGGTCGCCCAGAAGCTCCACATGCTGCCGGTCGAGTGCGTCGCCCGCGGCTATCTGACCGGCTCGGGCCTGCGTGAGTACGAGGCCACCGGCGAGGTCTGCGGCATCCGCCTGCCCGCCGGTCTGGTCGACGGCTCCCGGCTCACCCCGCCGATCTTCACTCCGGCCACCAAGGCCGAGCTCGGCGACCACGACGAGAACGTCACCTACGAATACATCTCCCGGCTGATCGGTGAGGACGACGCCGCGGCGGTGCGCCGGCTGACCCTCGCCGTCTACCAGCGCGCCGACGAGATCGCCCGCGGCAGCGGCCTGATCCTGGCCGACACGAAGTTCGAGTTCGGCGTACGCCAGGACGACCTTGGCATCCGCACGATCGTGCTCGCCGACGAGGTCCTCACTCCGGACTCCTCCCGCTACTGGGATGCGGCGCAGTGGCACCCGGGTTCCGCGATCCCCAGCTTCGACAAGGACGTGATCCGCCGCTGGCTGCTCTCGCCCGAGTCCGGCTGGGACCGGGCCGCCGGTGGTCCGCCGCCGGAGTTGCCCGAGGAGATCGTCGCGCGCACGCGGGCGAAGTACGTCGAGGCGTACGAGAAGCTCACCGGCCACCGCTTCTGACGAACGGCAGGCAAAGTTTCAGGGACGCGTGTCGCACTAAAATCGAGACTCTGTTTCCTGGGGTCCTACTTGCGGGTAGGTTGTGACGCGTAACACGCACACCACTGGAGGCCAAGTGTCCACGTACAACCTCGCTTCGCTGCTCGAAGACTCCGCGGCGAACTATCCCGAGCGCACCGCGATCGTGCTGGGTGACATCCGTCTGAACTACGCCCAGGTCAACGGAGCCGCCAACCAGGTCGCGAACCTGCTGGCGAGCAAGGGCATCGGTGCGGGCGACCGGGTCGCCCTGATGAGCCCGAACCTGCCCTACTTCACGATGGTCTACTTCGGCATCCTCAAGGCCGGGGCCACCGTGGTGCCGCTCAACGTGCTGCTCAAGGGGCGCGAGGTGGCCTACCACCTCCAGGACTCCGACGCGAAGGCCCTCTTCGCCTTCGAGGGCACGCCGGAGCTCGCCATCGGCGCCGAGGCGCACGCGGGCGCGCAGGAGGCCGGGATCGAGAACTTCTTCCTGATCACCGCCGACCCGACCGCGGCCTCGCCGATCGAGGGCGTCCCCACGCTGGGCCAGGGCATCGGCACCCAGCCGCCGACCTTCGACACCGTGGCGACCGACGAGGACGACACCGCGGTCATCCTCTACACCTCCGGCACCACCGGGCAGCCCAAGGGCGCCGAGCTGCGTCACCGCAACATGCGCGACAACGCGCTGGCCGGTGCCGAGCTCTTCGGTGCCTCCGCCGACCGGCCCGACACCTACCTGGCCGTGCTGCCGCTCTTCCATGCGTTCGGTCAGACCGTCGTGCAGAACGGCGCGATCGCCTTCGGTGGCACCGTCGTGCTGCTGCCCCGCTTCGACGCGGCGGCCGCGCTCGCGACCATGCTCAAGGAGAGCGTGAGCTTCTTCGCGGGTGTGCCGACGATGTACTGGGGACTGCTCGGTGCCCTCTCCGAGGACATCGACGTGGCCACGCTCGCCAAGAACCTGCGCGTCGCCGCCGCCGGTGGCTCGGCCCTCCCGGTCGAGATCCACAAGGAGTTCGAGAAGCGCTTCGGTGTGACCATCCTCGAGGGCTACGGCCTCTCCGAGACCTCCCCGGTGGCCTCCTTCTCGGAGTACGGCCAGCCCGTACGCCCCGGCTCGATCGGCATTCCGATCCCCGGTGTCGAGATGAAGCTCATCGAGCCCGCCTCCTGGGACGAGATCGAGTGGACCCCCGACGCGATCGGCGAGATCGCGATCAAGGGCCACAACATCTTCAAGGGCTACTACAACCGTCCCGAGGCGACCGCCGAGGTGCTCACCGAGGACGGCTGGTTCCGCTCCGGCGACCTCGCCAAGCGCGACGAGGACGGCTGGTACTACATCGTCGACCGCGCCAAGGAGCTCATCATCCGCGGCGGCTTCAACGTCTACCCGCGCGAGATCGAGGAGGTCCTGCTCACCCACCCGGCGGTGTCGCTGGCCGCCGTCATCGGCGTCCCGCACGACTCCCACGGTGAGGAGATCAAGGCCGTCCTCGTGCTCAAGCCCGGCGCCTCGGCCACGCCCGAGGAGATCGTCGAGTGGAGCAAGGACCAGATGGCGGCCTACAAGTACCCGCGCATCGTCGAGATCGTCGACGCCCTGCCGATGACCGCCACCGGGAAGATCCTCAAGCGCGAGCTCAAGTAGCACATCCCGTACGCCGGCAGCCGCCGTACCTCGAAGGTCGCAGTCACTCAGTGGCTGCGACCTTCGACATGGATCACCGATGAACCTCGGTGACCTGGTCGGCTGGCTCGGGCTCGACTGCCGGCCGAGGGCCACGGGCAAGGACGTAGACGAACAGGACGGCCATCACCGCTGCTCCGGCCCACATCGCGTCCTGCCACCCCGCGACGAATGATTCCTGTGCGGCACGGACCACGGCAGAGGCCTGGTCGCCGGCGCCACCGGCGGCGGCGATGGCGTTCGCGACGCCTTCGCGGGCGGAGTCCGCGACGTCGTCCGGAACTCCGTCGAGGTGATCGTCGATCGCGCCCTTGTAACCGGCGGACAGGCCGGCTCCGAGGAGGGCGATGCCCAGTGCGGTGCCGAGCTCGCGCGTCACGTCGTTGAGGGCGGATGCGACGCCTTGACGTTCGCGGGGCAGTGAGCCGGTGATCGCCTCGGTGGCTGGCGTCATGGACAGGCCCATGCCGAGGCCCATGGCGAGCATGCCGGGCAGCACCGCGAGGTAGCCACCTTCGACGGAGACCAGGCTGGCCATGAGGGCGAGCCCGGTGCCGACGAGGAGAATGCCGGTAGCCATGGTGACCCGGGCTCCGATGCGGGCGGCGACCTGTGGGGCGAGGCCGGAGGCGAGCATCATCAGCAACGCCATCGGCATCATCGCCAACGTGGCGCGCAGTGCTGACCACCCGAGCACCGCCTGGAGGAACGGGAAGAGCACCACGAAGATCCCGGCCTGCACGCCGAAGACCAGCAGCAGCGTCACCGATCCGCCGGCCAGACTCCGCTCTACGAAGAGCCGGACGTCGAGCAGGGGTGCCGTCTGGCGCAGCTCCCAGGCGACGAACGCGACGGCAGCGATGATGCCACCGATGAGGCCGATCATGGTCGCAGGTTCGGTCCAGCCGTGCACCGGACCCTCATGGAGGGCGAAGATCAGTCCGAGTACGGCGAGGACGGAGGTGGTCGACCCCACCATGTCGAATCCGTGCCTGGTGTGCTCGCGCGAGTTGGGCACCGAGCGCACGATCATCGCGACCGCAACCAGAACGAGCACGACCGGCAGGGCGAAGAGCCAGCGCCAGGTGGCGACGTCCACGAGCAGCGCGGACAGGTACATGCCGAGGATTCCGCCACCGCCCGCGACGCCGGTCCACACGCCGATTCCCTTGGCGCGTTCCTCCTCGGGGAAGGTCGAGGTGATCACTGCGAGGGTGACCGGCATGATCATGGCCGCGCCCACGCCGGAGAGGAATCGTGAGGCGAGCATCATCTCCGAGGAGGTGGCCAACCCGGCGGCCAGGTTCGCCGCACCGAAGATCATCAGGCCGACGAGCAACACCGGTTTGCGGCCGATCCGGTCACCGAGGGCGCCCAGCGGCAGCAGCAGCGCGGCGAGGCTGATCGTATAGAGGTTGATGAACCACAGCACGGTGCTCTGCGAGGCGTCGAACTCGACGGCCAGATCGGGCTGGGCCACGTTGAGGCCGGTGACCGAGGCGATGACTGCCATCAGCGCGATGCAGACCGCGATCAGGATCGCGCGGCGCTGCCGCGCGTCATGAATGGTCGGGTCGTCTTCCTCGACCGGGTCGCCTGGACCGGTGCTGACGATCGGTGGATTGGTGCTCAATGGACTTCCTTTCAGATCCTGCTTGTCGCTGGATTCGATGGTCCGGAGTCCGGTGCGGATTCGCAAACGTTGTTGCCGAATGGCAATCTGTGACCATGGATGACTCGACCGATCGCACTCTCGACGCGGTGGGGCCACGACTGAAGCAGCTGCGCCAGCGTCGTGACATCACCCTCAGTCACTTGGCTGAAGAGACCGGGATCTCGACCAGCACGCTGTCCCGGCTCGAGGCCGGCCTGCGCCGCCCCACCCTGGAACAGCTGCTCCCTCTGGCGCGGGCCTATGGCGTCACCCTCGACGACCTCGTCGATGCACCACCTACCGGCAATCCGCGCATCAACCTGCGACCCATCGCCTGCGCGGACGGCTCCGTGATCCTGCCTCTGACTCGGAGGCCGGGAGGTATTCAGGCCTACAAGTTCGTCCTTCCCACCGGTCGCGACGACGCCCACCCAGACCTGCGTACCCATGAGGGATACGACTGGGTGTACGTCCTCAACGGCAGGCTCCGGCTCGTCCTGGGCGAGCACGACCTGATCCTCGAGCCCGGTGAAGCAGCGGAGTTCGACACCCGCACGCCGCACTGGTTCGGAGCCACCAGCTCGGGGCCGGTGGAGTACCTCAGCTTGATCGGCAAACAAGGGGAACGCGCTCACGTCCGGGCCGCACCCAGAGCTCGTCAAGGCGCCGCGAGCGTCGACGACCAGGTGGCCCGCGACGCCTAGCTCGGGTCCGCCGGCGCCGATCGTGATCCCGCCCGGCCGGCTGCGCCGGGTGACCGAGCCCGATACGACGGAGGCCGCGACGCTGCCGACCGCGATCGCGGTGAGGAACTGCCCGAGCGTACGCGGGTCGCCACCGAACCTCTCCTCGTTGACCAGCGGGAACAGGCTCACCGGTATGGCCAGGAGAGTCGCCGCCAGGTCGACGCCCCGAGCGATGCCAGCGATGTGACGAGCCACGCGGCCTGGGTGGCCAGCAGCAGGGCAGTGTGAGCTGGACGACGGTCGTGGTCATCAGGATCGAGCGGCGGTCGACCCGGTCCGCCACGGAGCCGCCCAGAGCCCGATGGTGAGCATCGGGACCAGCTGCGCGAGTGCCACGCTGCCGGACCAGAACGGGCTGTGGGTCGCCTCCCAGACCTGGTACATCACCGCGACGCCGATGATCTGCCCGCCGGGCCCCGAGACCGCGCGTCCGAGGAAGAACCGGCGGAAAGCGGGTGACGTACGCAACGGCGTGATATCGATCAGCAGATGGCGCACGAGGACCGACGGCAAAGGCCGAGATGGCCGATAGCCAACGGTTTAGGTGAGCGGCGTATGGCCCACCTAGACTGCAGCCATGCCTCGCGTTGTCGTCGACGTCATGCCCAAGCCCGAGATTCTCGACCCGCAGGGGAAGGCCGTGCTCGGCGCCCTGCCGCGGCTCGGGTTCACCGGGGTCACCGAGGTCCGTCAGGGCAAGCGGTTCGAGCTGGAGATCCCCGAGATCACCGACGATGCGCTCGCCCAGATCGAGAAGCTGGCCGAGACCTTCCTGGCCAACACGGTGATCGAGAACTACGTCGTCCGCGTGGAAGAGCCGGTCCAGGAGAAGGCCAAGTGAAGATCGGCGTCATCACCTTCCCGGGCACCCTCGACGACGTCGACGCGCAGCGCGCCGTACGCATCGGTGGTAACGAGGCCGTCGCGCTCTGGCACGGCGACCACGACCTGCAGGGCGTCGACGCGGTGATCCTGCCGGGCGGCTTCTCCTACGGTGACTACCTGCGCTGCGGCGCCATCTCGCGCTTCGCCCCGATCATGACCGAGGTCATCGAGGGTGCGCAGAAGGGTCTCCCGGTCCTCGGCATCTGCAACGGCTTCCAGATGCTCGTGGAGTCCCACCTGCTCCCCGGCGGTCTGTTGCGCAACGATCACCTCAAGTTCATCTGCCGCGACCAGAAGCTGCGCATCGAGAACAGCTCGACCGCCTGGACCTCCGCGTTCACCAGGGACCAGGAGATCGTGGTCCCGCTGAAGAACGGCGAGGGGCAGTACGTCGCCGACGCCGACACCATCAAGCGGCTCGAGGACGAGGGTCGCGTCGTCGCGCGCTACCTCGACGTCAACCCCAACGGCTCGGTCAACGACATCGCCGGCATCACCAACGAGGCCGGCAACGTCGTCGGCCTGATGCCCCATCCCGAGCACGCGGTCGAGACCCTCACCGGCTCGGGTCTTGACGGGCTGGGCTTCTTCACCTCCCTTGCGGAGAAGGCGTTCGCCTGACCTCTCGCCTCAGCGACCCCGAGACAGGTCGTACCAGGTGACCGCCGTCGCGAAGCCGTTGACGGAGCGCCCGAGGCGCCGCTGGTAGGCGACCAGGCCGACGTGGGTGTTCCAGTCGAGGACCCCGGTGACCTTGACCCGTTCCTCGGTGCGGGTGGTGGAGTTGAGGGCCCGCTGGAGGTCGCGGACCTGGTCGCCGGCGGAGCCGCGCTTCAGGATCGGGTGCCGGTTGGCGGCCCACAGCGTCTTCCAGGCGCCCCGGGACCACAGGTCGCGGACGGCCAGGCCGTGCGTACGCTGCCAGCTGTGGACGGCGGCGCGGAGCGCGGAGCCGTAGTAGCCGCTCATCACGCCGTCGAAGCTGCCGCGGGTGCTGAGCATGCACTTGAGCGCCTTCACGTACGACGCGGGAGGCGTGTAGGTCGACGTCGCCGGGCGCAGGTCGGGGTAGTAGTCGAAGTCGACGCGTACGCCACCGCACCGGACCACCGGCGGGGCGTGGGAGCCGCGGCCGACGTCGAGATAGTCGGAGTCGATGTTGATCGTGACGCCGCCGTGGGTCTCGTCGTGGCCGCCGCGATACTGCTTGACCCGGTCGTGGTCGCTCCAGACCGAATCGGGGATGTACGTCGTCGAGGTGTTCGCCTTGCCGTCCCAGTCGGCGATCCACAGGTCGGCGGGATAGGTGAACCCGCTCGGCTGGGCGCGCCAGACGTCGTAGATCGCCTTGATCCCCGAGGCGGCGCTCGAGTACATCGCCGAGCGGTAGCCCAGCACCTTGATCCGGTAGCTCCACGCCGAGATGAACCACATCGCCGACTCACGGCAGAGCCGGTTGGAGATGTCGAAGGCCTCCAGGTCGTAGAACAACGTGCTGCCGGCCGCGATCCCGTAGCCCTTGGCGGCGGTGACCGCCGCATTGGCCTCGTTGATCGCCTGACGCCTCGCCGCCCAGTAGCCGTCGGCCGGGTCAGGGTTGATCTTCGGGTCGTCGCCGTAGCGCGGATAGCGCGGGTTGCACGAGGCCTGCGGGCCGAGGGTGATCGGCAGCAGCCGCCAGCCGCGGGCCTGCTGGTTGCGCACCCAGGTCGCCGAGAGGTACGTCTGGACCCGACAGGCGCGCGACTTACCGGCGATGTAGATGCCCACGCCGGTGAAGTTCGAGTCCGCCCACCAGCGGTCCATCGCGGTCTGCGACGGCGCCTGGCACTGGTCGAAGCCGAAGCCGGTGAAGTTGCCCGGAGTGACCGGGTTCGCGGC
>NZ_JBHVKN010000034.1:0-37551 GCF_042798075.1 Nocardioides sp. NPDC057772 | reverse complement strand
CCCGTCGTACTCGTTGACGCCGATCCGCTTCAGCGCCTCGCCGCCGTCGAGCGCGACGTCGACGGCGTGGCTCTGCTGGCGAAGCCATTCGGCGACGGACTCCGCCAGCTGTGGCTCGTCCTCGACCACCAGCACCCGCATCGCCTCACTCCTTCTCGACACATGACTCGACTCATGACTCGACTCATGACTCGACTCTTGACCGGACTCGTGACCGGTCCCTCCGGACGGGTCAGCCTGCCGCGTACGGCATTTCCTCGACGTTAACCCGTGCCAGATCACCGGGAAACGCACACACGAGTTGGCTGGGCCCGCCGGCCCGGACCTCACCCGGCCGGGCCGGCGCCATCAACCATGACTCGAGGAGAATCCATGCTCACCCGAACATTCGCCGCCGCAGCGCTGCTCGCGCTCGGCCTGACCCTGACCGCCTGCGGTGGTGACGACACCGGCGGAATCGCGTCGGCAGGCGGAGACGGCACCGCCGACTCCGATGCGAGCGCGGCTGCCGGCGAGGAGGGCGGCGGCGACCGCGAGCAGATGCTGAAGTTCACCAAGTGCCTGCGCGAGCACGGTCTCGACGTGGAGGACCCGCCGCCGGGCGAGGGACTACGGCTCCAGTTCGGCGGTGGCGGCCAGAAAGTCGACCGCGAGACGGTGCAGGCCGCGATGGAGGCGTGCCAGGAGTACGCCCCGCAGGGCCAGATGGGCGGCGACAACCCCGAGATGCGCGAGGCCATGCTGGAGATGGCCGAGTGCATGCGCGAGAACGGCGTCGAGGACTTCCCAGACCCCCAGCCGGGCCAGATGGGCATGCAGATCACCCCGGAGATCGGCGAGGACCCGCAGTTCGAGGCCGCCCAGGAGGCTTGTCGCGACATCCTGGAGGACGCTCGCTCCCAGGCGCAGGAGGGCCAGGCGTCGTGACCGAGATCGATGACGTACCTGTCCGGCTGGAGTCGGCCGAGAGCGCCGGGTCCGGGAAAGCCGTCGGGTCACCGCGGCGCCCACGCCGCACCGCCAAGGTCGCCGGGATCGGCCTCGCCGTGCTCGCTGTCGCCGGAACCGCGGCCGCGGCCTATGCGTACGCCGCCCGCAGCGACGGCTCCGGTACGACCGGCCCACTCCCCCCGGCGACGGCCGAGGTCACCCGCGGCACCCTCACGGACGAGGTCACCGAGGGCGGCACGCTCGGCTACGGGGCTCTCGTCCCGATCGCCTCCCGCAGGCCCGGGACGGTCACGGCCCTCCCCGACGAAGGCGAGGTCGTACGCCGCGGCGAATCCCTCTTCGAGGTGGACGCCACGCCGGTGCCCCTCTTGTACGGCACCGTGCCCGCGTGGCGAGATCTCGCCCCCGGCGCCGAGGGCACGGACGTGAAGCAGCTGGAGAAGAACCTCTGGGAACTGGGCTATCGCGGCTTCGACGTCGACCAGGACTACACCGACGCGACCGCGGCAGCGGTCGCGGAGTGGCAGGAGGACCTCGGTGTCGAGGAGACCGGAAACGTCCGGACGAGCGACATCGTGGTCCAGCCCGCCGCGGTGCGGATCGGCAGCCTCTCCGCGAGCCTGGGCGACCAGACCGGCAACGGCGGCCCGGTGCTGTCCGTCACCGACACGGTGCCCTCGGTGACCGTCACCCTCGACCCCGCCGACCGGCGGGTGGCCGAGGTCGGTGCCGCCGTGGAGGTGACCCTTCCCGACGGCACCGGCGCTGCAGGAAAGGTCACCGACGCCTCGACGAAGGTGTCGGAGGAGTCGGGCGACGGTGGCGGCGAAGGCGAGGCCACCACCACGCTCGAGGTGGTCGCGGTACTGACGGAGAAGAAGGGCCGCGAGGCCGCTGCGGCCTACGACGCCGCCGCCGTCGACGTCACCTTCACCGCGGGCGAGCGCAAGGACGTGCTCACCGTCCCGGTCGCCGCGCTCTTCGCCCTCGCCGAGGGCGGCTTCGGGGTCGAGGTCGTCGACGGCAGCACCGCTGAATACGTCCAGGTCGAGACCGGCCTGTTCTCCGGCGGTCGGGTCGAGATCTCCGGCGAGGGCATCGGCGAGGGGACGCTCGTAGGGGTGCCGGGTGAGTGAGCCGATGATCGAGCTGACCGACGTGCACAAGACGTACGCCGGCGACGTACGCGCCCTCGATGGTGCCGACATCCGGATCGATGCCGGTGAGCTGGTCGGCATCGTCGGCCCCTCCGGCTCGGGCAAGTCGACGATGCTGCACATCCTCGGCACCCTGGACCGGCCGACCTCCGGCCAGGTGAGGATCGCCGGGCACGACGTGGGCGCGCTCGACGATGCCCAGCTCTCGGCGCTGCGGGCGAGCCGGATCGGCTTCGTCTTCCAGCAGTTCCACCTCGCCCCGGGAACGACCGCCCTCGACAACGTCGCCGACGGCCTGCTCTACAGCGGGCGGCGACGTACGGAACGCCGCGAGCTGGCCTCGCAGGCACTGACCCGGGTGGGGCTCGGCCACCGGCTCGAGCACCGGCCGCACGAGCTCTCCGGCGGCGAGAAGCAACGGGTCGCGATCGCGCGAGCCGTCGCCGGCGACCCCGCCCTCCTGCTCGCCGACGAGCCGACCGGCGCCCTCGACTCGGTGTCCGGGGCCGGTGTGATGGAGCTGCTCCGCGACCTGCATCGCGACGGCACGACCGTCGTGATCATCACCCATGACGGCGACATCGCCCGATCGCTGCCCCGTCAGATCAGCATCCGTGACGGACGGATCGTCTCCGACAGCTCCTCCCTGGTGGGTGGTCATCGATGAGTACGTTGGCACCCAAGAGTCTCAGCACCGGCGACCACCTGCGCGTGGGCGCCGCCGGGCTGCACACCCGCCCGATACGTGTCTTCCTCTCCTCCCTGGGGATCGCGATCGGCATCGCGGCGATGATCGCGGTGGTGGGCATCTCCTCGTCCTCACGCGCCGAGCTCGACGCCCAGCTCGACGCGCTCGGCACCAACCTGCTGAGCGCGCAGAACGGCACCACGATGATGGGCGAGCAGGCGGTGCTGCCGCTGTCGGCGGAGGGGATGGTCGGCCGGATCGGTCCGGTCACCGACGTCTCCGCCATCGGGATCGTGCCGGACGCCAAGGTCTATCGCTCCGACAAGACCCCGGCTGCCGAGACCAAGGGGATCGCGGCGTACGCGGCCCGGACCGACCTCCTCGACACCACCGCCACCGAGCTCGCCAGCGGCACCTGGCTCAACGACGCGACCGCGCAGTATCCGGCGGTGGTGCTGGGTGCGGCGGCCGCGGAGCGGCTGGGAGTGAGCTCGCCGAGCCCGGAGATCGAGATCCTCCTCGGCGGGCGCTGGTTCACCGTCATCGGGATCCTGGAACCCTCACCGCTGGTGCCGGAGATCGACACCGCCGCGCTGATCGGCTGGCCGGTCGCCCAGGAGGTGCTGGGCTTCGACGGGCACCCCACCACGCTCTATGCCCGAGCCGCGCCGGACCAGGTCGAGTCGGCCCAGGCAGTGCTCGGTGCCACCGCCAACCCCGAGGCCCCTGGTGAGGTCGACGTCGCCCAGCCCTCCGACGCGCTCGAGGCGCAGCAGGCGGCCGACCAGGCGTTCACCGCCCTGCTGCTCGGCATCGGCGCGGTCGCGCTGGTCGTCGGTGGTGTCGGGGTCGCCAACACGATGGTGATCTCGGTCCTGGAGCGACGTGCCGAGATCGGTCTGCGTCGCTCCCTGGGAGCGACGCGTGGCCAGATCCGGTCCCAGTTCCTGACCGAGTCGCTGCTGCTGTCTCTGCTCGGCGGACTCGCCGGGGTGGCGATCGGAGGGGGCGTCACGGTGGTCTATGCGCTGACGCAGGGCTGGACACCGGTGGTCCCCCCGTGGGCGCTGGGCGGTGGGCTCGGCGCCACCCTGCTGGTCGGCTGCGTCGCCGGCCTCTACCCGGCGGCCCGGGCCGCGCGGCTCTCCCCCACCGAGGCGCTCGCGACCCCGTGACCGCGGTGTCAGGCGCGCCGTCCCACCGGTCAGCTGGTGGGACGGCGCGTCGTCCTTGTTCAGATCAATGTCTCCGGCTGGGCCTTGCCGACACGGACCAGGGAGTCGAGCAGCCGGCCGAGCGCTTCGGGTGCATCGATGTGAGCGAGGTGACCCTGACCGGGAAGCCGATGGACCTCGGCATCGCGAGTTCTGCTCCTGACCTGCTCGAACGATGTCCCGTACGGCGCCGCGCCGACGTTGTCCTCACCGATGATCAGGTCGATCACGCCTGCCTGCGAACCCAACGTCTCCGGCAGCTGCGCCCGGGTCAGGGCACCGAGCTCGGTGTAGAGCGGTTCGCTGAGGCGGCACAGCGTGGCCCAGGCGTCGCGGTCGGCCCGGAGGTTCTCGACGTGTTCCGCCGAGAACCCGGAGACCTGGCGGTTCACGATCTCGACGCTGCGGCCCCGGTCGCCGAGCTCCTCCGCCTCCCGCAGGGACGGCAGTGCGTCAGCACCGAACCCGGGCGCTACCGGTTCGTACGCGATGACGTGCTCCACCGGCCGCTCGGAAGCGAGCAGGAGGGCGACGCGACCTCCGTAGCTCCAGCCGAAGATGTCCTGCGGCTCGCCGAGCTGCTCGATCACAGCCTTCAGATCGTCGACCTCGGTCCGGATCGAGTAGCTGTCGCCGAGCGGGCTCGACGGGGCACGGCCTCGCCGGTTGACGACCGAGACCGACGGCCACGCGGTCGTGGCCCGGGCGACGTGCCGCCATCCCCAGGCATCGCTCATCACGCCGGGAACGACGAGCAGACCGGGGCTGCCCGCGTCGCCGTACACGTCGACGGCGACCGATCCGCCGTCACCTGCTGTGATCGATTTCTGAAACGTACGCTCCATAACTCCTATTATGAAACAGGCGCTCTATAATTCAACCCATGAGCTCCCGACCCGTCGGACGTCCGCGGGCATTCGACCGCGACGACGCCGTGCTGGCTGCCGCACGGCTCTTCTGGAGCCGGGGCTACTCCGGCACGACCACGCGCGCGCTCAGCTCCGCTCTCGGCATGTCCACCTCGAGCATCTATGCCGCGTTCGGCAGCAAGGCGGGCCTCTTCGAGGAGGCCGTCCGCACCTACGCCGAGCGATACCGGACCATCTACGAGGAGGCGTGCGCCGAGCCCGAGCTCGGCGACGTCCTCGGCCGGCTGCTTCGTGGTTCGGTGGAGGAGTTCACCCAGCCCAGCGCACGGCATCCCGGGTGTCTGATCAGCAGCGCGGCGATGACGGACACGCCCGACACCATCGACATCCGAACGTACGTGGGCCAGCTCCATGCCTCCAACGAGCGGCTGCTCCGGGAGCGCATCGAGCGGGCACGCGACGAGGGTCGGCTGGAGGCCGACGTCGTGCCGGCGACGCTCGCCACGCTCGTGCAGACCCTGTGGCACGGGCTGTCGACACAGTCCAACCAGGGAATGGGGCGTGACAGGCTCCTCGAGATCGTCGACGCCGCCCTCGGCACGCTCCTCGATCACGCGCGTTCGAGAGTCTGACGGATCGGTCTCGGTCGGCTACTCGACCGAGTCCAGCGCGTCCTCGGGCACCACGGGCCCACGGTCGGCGGTGCCGGGGTGGGCGAGCTGCTCGGGGCGGAGCAGGTGGGCGAGCCGCTCGGGTGAGACCAGGCCACGCTCGAGGATCAGCTCGGCGACACCACGACCGCTGTTGAGCGCCTCGCGGGCGATCTCGGTCGCGGCGACGTACCCGATCTCGGGGTTGAGCGCGGTGACGAGCCCGATGGAGTGCTCGACCTGGGCGCGGGTGAGCTCCCCGTTGACGGTGATGCCGCGTACGCAGCGCTCGGCGAGCACACGGCACGCGGCGGCCAGGTGGGTGATGCTGCCGACCAGCGAGTGCAGGATCACCGGCTCGAACGCGTTGAGCTGCAGCTGGCCCGCCTCTGCGGCCATGGTGACGGTGACGTCGTTGCCGATGACCTCGAACGCGACCTGGTTGACGACCTCCGGGATGACCGGGTTGACCTTGCCCGGCATGATCGAGGACCCGGCCTGGACCGGAGGCAGGTTGATCTCGCCGAGTCCGGCCCGCGGCCCGGAGGAGAGCAGCCGCAGGTCGTTGCAGGTCTTGGACACCTTGACCGCGACCCGCTTGAGCACGCCGGAGAGGTGGACGAAGGCACCGCAGTCCTGGGTCGCCTCGATCAGGTCCGGTGCGGTGACCAGTGGCAAGCCGGTGATCTCCGCCAGGTGACGCCGGGCGATCTCGGCGTAGCCGACCGGGGCGTTGAGCCCGGTGCCGATCGCAGTCGCCCCCAGGTTGATCTCGTGCAGGAGCGTGACGGCCTCCTGCAGCCGAAGCCGGTCCTCCCCCAGCATCACCGCATACGTGCGGAACTCCTGGCCGACGGTCATCGGCACGGCATCCTGAAGCTGCGTACGTCCCATCTTGAGGATGCCGGCGAACTCCTCGGCCTTCGCGGCGAAGGCCTCCTCGAGGACGCGCATGGCGTCGGCCAGCGCGCCGACCGCGATGATGGTCGCGATGTTGACCGCGGTGGGATAGGCGTCGTTGGTCGACTGGCTGAGGTTGACGTGCTCGTTGGGGTGGAGCTCGCCGTAGCTTCCTTTGTCATGACCGAGCAGCTCGAGGGCCCGGTTGGCGATGACCTCGTTGGCGTTCATGTTGGTCGAGGTGCCGGCGCCACCTTGGATGACATCGACGACGAACTGGTCGTGCAGCGCACCGGCGCGGATCTCCTGGCACGCGGCCACGATGGCCCGAGCACGCTCCGGGTCGAGGAGCCCGAGCTCGAGGTTGGCGAGCGCGGCAGCCTCCTTGACCGCGGCCAGAGCGTTCACCAGGTGCGGATAGGTGCCGATGGTGGTGCCGGTGATGGGGAAGTTGGCCTGGGCGCGGGCGGTGTGGACGCCCCAGTAGGCCTCCGCGGGGACGTCGAGATCGCCGAGCAGGTCGTGCTCGCTGCGGGTCGGTGAGGTCATGGCTTCTCCGTCGGGTCGGTACGGGTCGGGGCGAGCGTCGTTGCGGGGCGCAGGTCGGCGGGGGCGAGCGGGGCGAGGGCAGCGGGGTCGACCCCACCCTCGGCGAGCAGGGCGAGCAGCGCGGGCAGACGGGCCCGATCGGCGCCATCGGCGACCTTGAGGGCAAGGCTGGTGCCGTCGGGGAGGGCGGCGACCTGGACCGCCTCGAACCCGTCCTTGGCCAGCAGCCCGGGAACCTTCCGCATCAGCGTGGTGACGTCACGACGGGTTCCGGCGACCATCTCGGGGTGGCGGCGCATCGCCGCGGCGACCCGGTGCTCGGCGCTGCCCCCGGGTGCCAGCACGAGGCGCCGGGCCGCGCGTGCGAGCCCGTGCAGCGAGATCCCGAAGAGCGGGGTGCCGCAGCCGTCCGCGGTCACCGTGGCGACCCGCTGCCCGGTGAGCTCCTCGACGGTGGCGCGAATGGCCTCCTGGAGCGGGTGGGCTGGATCGAGGTAGCGGCCGGGCGCCCAACCTGCGGTCACGCAGGTCGCGACCATCGCGGCGTGCTTGCCCGAGCAGTTGTGCGCGAGCCGGCTCCGCTGGCCGTCGGCGCGCAGCCAGGACTCCCGTTCGACCGGGTCGTACGGCAGGTCCGGCGGGTTCTTCAGCGCCTCCTCGCCGAGACCGGCGGAGGCCAGCAACCGGCGCGCTCCGGCCAGATGGACGGTCTCGCCTGAGTGGCTGGCGGCGGCGAGCGCGAGCAGGTCGTCGTCGACGTCCAGCCCGGCACGCACCATCGCGACCGCCTGCATCGGCTTGGCCGCCGAGCGTGGGTAGAACGCCGCCTCGATGTCGCCGATCGCCAGGCGCGCCCGGCCCTCGGGGTCGAGGAGGACCGCCGAGCCGTGATGGACACCTTCGACCATCTCGCCGCGCCAGAGCTCGACCAGAGGCTCGTGGACCGGCGCCCGCATCGGAGCCGGGTCGGCGACCGGTGTCACGAGGTGAGGCAGGCTCATCGCACCTCCATCGCCGAGGTGTCGATGCGGTCACGGACGACGAACCAACCGGCGACCAGAGCCACCAGCAGCACCGGCATCGCGAGCAGCGTGATCCGCCCGACGTGGTCGAAGAACATCAGGATCAGGACCATGGCAAGGAACGCCAGCGCGATGAGCTGCGGTAGCGGTGACCACGGCACCCGGAAGGTGGGACGCTCGATGACGCCGCTGCGACTGCGGCGCTCGAAGATCGTGTGGCTGATCAGAATGATCGCCCAGGTCGCGATGATGCCCACCGATGCCAGGTTGAGGACGATCTCGAACGCCTGGGCGGGGACGACGTAGTTCAGCCCGACACCGAGGACGCAGACGGCAGCGGTCATCAGGATGCCGCCGTAGGGCACCTTGTGCCGGTTCATCGCCGCGGCGAAGCGGGGCGCGGTGCCGGCCGCGGCGAGGGATCGCAGGATCCGGCCCGTGGAGTAGAGCCCGGAGTTGAGGCTCGACATCGCGGCGGTGAGGACCACCAGGTTCATCACGTCGCCCGCGCCGGGCACGCCGATGCGCGAGAGGACGGTGACGAACGGACTCTCGTCGGCGGAGTAGGCCGACCACGGCAGCAGCATCGCGAGCAGGACGACCGAACCCACGTAGAAGATGCCGATGCGCCAGATGATGGTGTTGATCGCCCGGGGCATGACGCGGCGCGGGTCCGCGGTCTCGCCGGCGGCCACGCCGACCAGCTCGATGGAGGCGTAGGCGAAGATGACGCCCTGGATCACCAGGACCATCGGGAGCATGCCGGCCGGGAACAGCCCGCCGTGATCGGTGATCAGCTGGGGTCCCGGGGTGGTGCCGTCGATCGGGTGCCGGGTCACGATGAGGACGATCGCGATCGCCATGAAGACCACCAGCGTGGCCACCTTGATCAGCGCGAACCAGAACTCCATCTCGCCGAACAGGCGGACCGAGAGCAGGTTGAGCGCCAGCACGATCAGCAGGGCTCCCAGGGCGAGCACCCATTGCGGAACCGGCGCGAAGAACGACCAGTAGTGGGCGTAGAGCGCGATCGCAGTGATGTCGGCGATGCCGGTGGTCGACCAGTTCAGGAAGTACATCCAGCCCGCGGTGTAGGCGCCCTTCTCGCCGAGGAACTCGCGGGCGTAGGAGACGAACGCTCCGGAGGACGGGCGGTAGAGGATCAGCTCACCGAGGCAGCGCACGACGATGAACGCGACGAGACCGCATGCTGCGTACGCGATCGCCAGGGACGGCCCGGCACTCGCCAGTCGCCCGCCCGCGCCGAGGAAGAGGCCGGTGCCGATGGCGCCGCCGATCGCGATCATCGTGATGTGGCGCGGCGTGAGGGACTTGCCGTAGCCCTCGTCTCCCGCGTCCTGGGGCTGGGGTTGGGCTTCGGCGCCGGTGGAGGTTGGCAAGGTCATCGAGCGGTGTTCCTGTCGGTGGTGGGGTCGCGGACGATGTCTCCGAGCGCGTCGTCGACGTGCTCGAGGTGAGCGCGCATCGCCGCCTCAGCGGTCTCCGAGGATCCGGAGGCGATGGCGTCGACGATCAGGCGGTGCTCGGCGTCGGAGGCCGTACGCCGCGTCTCGTCGAGCTTGTTGAGCAGGGCGGACTGGGTGGCGAGGGCCTCGCGGATCTCCTCGATCACCTTTCCGAAGACGGGGTTGGCCGAGGCGCGGGCGATGGCGATGTGGAACAGCGAGTCGAGGGCGACCCAGACGGCCCCGTCCTCCTCGCGTTCCATCCGCTCGAGCAGGCTGCGCATCTCGTCGAGGTCGTCGCCGCTGTGCCGGGCCGCGGCGTAGCCGGCCGCCGGGACCTCGACATGCCGCCGCGCCTCGACCAGGTCACGCGCGGAGTAGCTGCCGAAGGTCGGGTTGTCCGCAGCCCGGTCGGAGACGACGAACGTCCCCCGCCCCGACTGGGACTCCGTCATGCCGAGCGCCTGCAGGGCTCGTAGCGCCTCCCGGACGACCGGGCGACTGACCCCGAAATCGCGGACCAGGGTCGCCTCGGACGGGAGCCGGGTGCCTACCGGGAAGGTGCCGGACTCGATCTCCGAGCGCAGCTCGGCCAGGACGAGATCCATGGCGTTGGCACGTCGGATCGGTTTGACTGTTTGCCTGTCAGACAGGTTCATGGCGATGAGTGTGAGGGCCGTCACCGTTGCCTGTCAACCCGGCCTGACCTGCTAGCGTTGGAGCCGTGGGACTGATCGAGGTGGACAAGTTCTAGCCACCGCACTGCCGGTGGCTCTCGCCTGACGCGCTCGCGTCGGCATGCCGGCACGTCCGCCTCCACGGACGCGCGATCGCGACCCCTCCGGTCGACGTCGCGGTGCACTCGCCATCGACTTGTCACCGATTCCCGTCGCGCCCTCGTGGCGCTCGACGGAGGAGAAAGAGAACCCACCGCGATGTCCACCGCATCCATCACCCTGCGCGACCTCACCTTCGAGTGGTCCGACGGCACCGTCGCCCTCGATCACGTCAATGGCACCTTCGGCACCGACCGGACCGGCCTGATCGGTCGCAACGGCGCCGGCAAGTCCACCCTGCTCCGCCTCATCGCCGGCGAGCTGTCCCCGACATCCGGGCAGATCGACGCCGGCGGCGAGGTCGGCTATCTGCCGCAGACGCTCACCCTCCGGCGGGAGACCACGATCGCCGAGCTGCTCGGCATCGACGACGTCCTCGCCTCGATCCGGGCGATCGAGGCCGGCGAGGTCGACCAGCGCCACTTCGACGCGATCGGCGACGACTGGGACATCGAGTCCCGTGCCGACGAGGCCCTGGACCAGATCGGCTTCTCCGCCGCCGACCTCGATCGCCGGGTCGCCGAGATCTCCGGCGGCGAGGGCATGCTGATCGCGATCACCGGCCTGCGGATCCGCCGCACCCCGATCACGCTGCTCGACGAGCCCACGAACAACCTCGACCGGGCCACCCGGGCCAAGCTCGCCGAGTTCGTCGACCAGTGGCCGGGCACGCTCGTCGTCGTCAGCCACGACCTCGAGCTGCTCGAGCACATGGACAGCACGACCGAGCTGTACGCCGGGACGCTGAGCACGTTCGGTGGGCCGTACAGCGCCTGGAAGGAGCACCAGGAGCAGGAGCAGGCGGCCGCTCTCCAGACCGCTCGGTCGGCGCAGCAGGCGCTCAAGGTCGAGAAGCGGCAGCGGATCGAGGCGGAGACGAAGCTCGCCCGCCGTGAGCGGACCGCGAAGAAGACCGCGAAGGACGGCGGGATCCCGAAGATCCTCGCCGGCAACCGGGCCAGTAAGGCCCAGGCTTCCGCCGGCTCCCTGCGCTCGACGCTGGACGACAAGGTCAAGGCCGCCCAGGCCGCCGTGGACGCAGCCGGTGCCCTCGTACGCAGCGAAGAGCACATCCACCTCACCCTCCCCGACCCCGGCGTGCCCCGCAGCCGACGGATCGCGGAGCTGGAGGACGAGGGCCGGACGGTCGTGATCCAGGGGCCGGAGCGGGTGGCCCTGGTCGGCGCGAACGGCTCCGGCAAGTCGACCCTGCTGACCCATCTCGTGCAGGGCTCCGATCCGGTGGCCGGGCGGCCGCACGGTCGTCTCCTCACCGACCTCGTGGTCCTCCTCCCCCAGCGCCTCGACGGCCTTGACGACGAGGCCAGCGCGATGGAGAACGTCCGCGCCGTCGCGCCGGAGACGCCGTCCGGCACGATCCGCAACCAGCTCGCCCGCCTGCTCCTGCGTGGCGACAGCGTGGACCGCCCGGTGCGTACGCTCTCCGGCGGCGAGCGCTTCCGCGTCTCCCTCGCCCGTCTCCTCTTGGCCGACCCGCCCGCTCAGCTGCTGATTCTGGACGAGCCCACGAACAACCTCGACATCACCAGCGTCGAGCAGCTCGCCGAGGCGCTCGACGCCTATCGCGGGGCGCTGCTCGTGGTCAGCCATGACGTCGGGTTCCTGGAGCGGATCGGCATCGACACGGTCATCGAGCTCGACACGGACGGTCACATGCACCAGCGTCAATACCTGGACGGACCTGCCGGCCGCACATCACGTACCTGAGCCCGGGTCCTGGCGATGTCGTGCGATCCAGCTCGCGACGAGTCCGCCGACCACACCGGGGTTGAACGTCGGTGCCCAGTGCCCGCCCGGCACCTCACGGATGTCGATCGTCGCCATCTCCGGGTGCGGATCGGACTGGGTGACCGGTGGGATGAAGATGTCTCGCTGAGGAGTCAGCACCTGGACAGGTACGTCGGTGCCACCGCGAGCCGGCCTGAGCAGGCGCGGGAGCACGTTGGCGGCGTAGATCCGGATGGAGGCGGCGTTGCGGCGAGCGGTGGGCCGTGAGGTCGCGGTTCGAGCGGCTCGGGCCGCTCGAAGGCCTTCAGCGACAGCCTGATGACCGGGTCGATCAGGCCGAGGCGCGCCAGCACCGGGGCGATGAGCGGTATCGAGAAGAAGCCCATGTAGAGCGGTGACTTCCACATCGCGACGATGTCGTGGAACCGCCCGGCCCGTGCCTTGCGGCGAACCCACCCAGGGATGTGGTCGATGCACGGGCCGGAGATGGAGGTGAAGCTGAGGATGCCGTGGCGTTGTGGGCCGGTGATCAGGTGCCAGGCCTGCACCGATCCCCAGTCGTGGCCGACCAGGTGGACCCCTGCGCCGGTGTCGACGTGGTCCAGGACGGTCCTGAGGTCTGCGGCCAGCTGGTCGAGGCGGTAGTCGGCGATCCTGCGCGGCCTGCCGGAGGCACCGGTGCCGCGGGTGTCGTAGGTGACCACGTGGTGGTCCTCGGCGAGACGCTCGACCATCCCGTCCCAGGCGGTGTGGTCGTCGGGAAAGCCGTGGACGAGCACGACGGTCGGCTTGGCGACATCCTCGCCCGCGCTGTAGACCGCGAGCTCGAACCCGTCGCTGGTGGTCACCGTGGTCATGCGGACTCCGCTCTCGCGGCGAGTGCCTCGGCCGAGAAGTGCGTACGCCACACCGGCGTCGACCACCGAGCGCGCGCCGACATCCAGGCGAGCCCGACGCGATAGGAGATCTTCCGCGGGAGGAGGAGCCGCCAGAAGACCACATGGATGCGGACGCTGACACGATCCACGGCGCGTTCGGGGAAGCCGATCATCTCCCGCTCCTCGGGCAGCAGCCCCACCATGACGGCGACCCGGAGAAAGTGTCGGATCGGCGCGGTGACCAGCGCCCACAGCGGCAGCGGCATCGGTCGCAGCGCCCGGGGCGCCGGTAGACCGCGGGCATGGATCAGTCCGACCAGGGTCCGAACCCCTTCGTTGCGAGGGTCGGCCACGCGGTCACGCTCCGCTGGCCAGACCACCAGGAACTCGTCGTACGTCGCGGGCATCCCGAGCACGCCGAACCTCCGGCCGACCTCGATGAGCCCGAGATAGGCGTCGTCGCGGAACTCCCGGTCGGGCCAGCCCCGCAGCACCTCGTAGCCGCGCATGAAGCCGGCCGTGATCGCGGCCCAGTTCCACGTCCAGATGTCGCGGGTCCAGGCGTGGTACGTCGCCCCGCGAGTGTCCTCGCCGCGCATGGGCCGGTGCAGCTCCCGCATGGCGTAGGCGATGTGGTCGGCCTCCTCGCCGCCGTGCGCGACACCGGCGATCATCTCGATCGTGTCACGGAGCCTGCGGGCGAAGTCGAGGACGTCGGCATCGGGATCGGCGAAGACTCGGTCGCGTTTCAGCGTCGCCGCGGCGGTGGCGGGGTGCATGAGGGGCAGCAGGAACCCGGGCAGACCGTAGAGCGCGGTGAGCGGCTCCGCGAGAACCCGAAGTGTGGGCGAGCCCGGCGCGAGCAGCTCGGGTCGGCTCTCGGCACGCGTCGGCGGAAATCCGTCCGGACGCGTACCGGGGACCGTCATCGGGCTTCCTCGGCTGTGAGAGCGGCGACCGCGGTCGCGTACATCGTCGACTTGATCTTGCCGAGCGTCTCGGCCGGCTTGCCGGCGAGCGGGGCGACGCGCGCGATCGCCTGTTCGAGGAGCTCGGCGTCGGGTGCGGTTCCGTCGACGATGCCGGCGGCGAGCGCGTCAGGCCCGGGGAAGCGGCGGCCGGTGGTCATCGAGTCAGTTGCCGCACGCGGGGTGAGCTTGGCCTGGATCAGGGCAGCCATGCCCGGGGTGAACGGGATCTGGATGTCGACCTCGGGGAAGCAGAAGAAGCCACGGTCCTCACGCATGACCCGCCAGTCCAGGGTCATCGCGAGCATCGCGCCGGCGCCGAAGGCGTGCCCGTTGATCGCGGTCGCCGTCGGCACCGGGAGGACCAGGAGGCGGGCGAGCAGCGCCTGCACGTCAGCGACGTACGACTCGAACTGGTCGGCGTTCTGCCCGAGCCAGTCCAGGTCGAGACCGTTGGAGTAGAACTTGCCGGTCGCCGTCAGCACCAGCGGCGCCGGCGCGGCCACGACCTTGTCGAGCGCGTCGTTCACCGACGTCATCCAGTCGGGGCTGAACCGGTTCTCGGTGTCGCCGATGTCGAGGACGTACACGCCGTCTGTCTGGGTCAGGGTCGTCGTCATGGTCGTTCCTTCCGGGGTCAGCCGCGCGGGGAGCGCAGGCTCTCGAGGCCGTTGTTGAGGAGGTACTGGGTCACGTTGAGGGCGGCGTGCCGGTCGGGTGCCGGCTCCTTGCCCTTGGCCATCCGCCACATCTGGACGCTGTAGTAGGTCAGCTCGGTAAGGCTGTCGAGCATCCGGATCCCGCTGCGGCGCGGGTTGACGACGCTCTCGTCGGCGCGGCCGGCCAGCAGCTGGGCCGGGAAGTCGGGCTGCACGGTGAGCGGCCGTCCCAGGCCGACGACGTCCACGGCACCGGACTCGACCGCGTCGACCATCCCGGCGGCCGTACGGAACCCGCCGGTGAGCATCAGCGGCAGCGTCGGGAGCTCGGCACGGACGCGTTCGGCGTACGTGAGGAAGTAGGCCTCCCGGCGCCGGGTGCTCGCCTTCAGCGACGGGTCCACGCCGAGCATGGCGGCAGAGGTGTAGGTGCCGCCGGAGATCTCCAGCAGGTCCAGGCCCTCCTCGGCGAGCGCGTGGACGACTTCCAGCGACTCCTCCTCGCCGAAGCCGCCCTTCTGGAAGTCGGCGGAGTTGAGCTTGATCGCGACCGGGGTGCCTGCCCCGACCTCGGCGCGGATCGCACGGAGCACCTCGAGCACGAAGCGGCGGCGCTTCTCGGGTGTTCCGCCCCAGGCATCGGTGCGCTGGTTGGACAGCGGCGAGAGGAACTGGCTGATCAGGTAGCCGTGCGCGCCATGGATCTGTACGCCGTCGAAGCCCGCCCCGGTCACGACCCTCGCGGTCGTGGCGAAGCGGCGGATCAGGTCCTCGATCTCGGCTTCGGTCAGCGCGCGGGGCTCCGCGAAGAGGCCGCCCGTGCCAGGCACGGCCACGGCCGAGGGCGCCACCGGATGGGCGGTGAGCGTACGCGGCGTCTGCCGGCCCGGGTGGTTGATCTGCACCCACACCTTCGAGCCGCCCGCTTTGGCGATCTGCGCCCACTCGGCGAGGTCGTCGACGTGGCGATCGTCCTCGACGACGACGTTGCCCGGCTCGCCGATCGCGGTGCGGTCGACCATGACGTTGCCGGTGATCGAGAGGCCGACGCCGCTGTTCGCCCAGCGCCGGTAGAGGTTCTTGATGCGGCTTCCAGGCGTGAAGTCGCGACGCCCGAGGCCCTCGCTGAGGGCGGCCTTGGCGAGCCTGTTCGGGATCACGAACCCGTTCGGGAGCTCGAGCGGCTGCGCCAGGATCGACTGGTCTCGGGTCACGGGTTGCTCCTCGGTGTGGACGGATCTGCAGGTGTTGTCTTGGCAGGACGAGGTTCGAGCGGGACGGTGAGGATGGCGCGGACCGCGGCCTCGAGCCGGGCGGCGGTCGCCGCGTCGGCCTCGCGGTCCTCGAGGAGGCAGCGGCGCAGGATGCCGCCGGGCAGGTCGACGACACAGACCGCGATCGCCTCGACCGCGATCCGATCACCGCGGTCCCACACCCCGCGCGCCAGCGCGATGAGCACCTCGACGAACTTCTCCTGAACGGCGCTCAGCTCGGACTCGACTTCGGGCGGAACGTCGGCAGAGAAGAGCTGGTCGCGGCGTTGGACGAAGAACAACCGGGCGCTGGCCGGGAAGCGGCGTACGAACTCGACGGGGGTCAGCGCCACCGCCACGACGGCGTCCTCGCCGGAGGTCTCGGTGCCCTCCCCCATCGCCTCCGCCATCAGATCGCGCAGCCGGCACCAGGATCGCAGCCACAGTCGTGCGAGCAGCACGTCCTTCGAGCCGAACGCATGGTAGATCGTCCCGTTCGACGCCCCCGCCGCGGCGGCCAGCGAGCGCAGCGTCAGACCGGAGGGGTCACCGCTGGTCACGATCTGCTCGGCGACGTCGAGGAGGTCGTCGAGCGTGTGAAGTCGCTGTCGGGACATGCGTCGACTCTAAATAGAGCAGACGCTCTAGATCAATGGTTCCAGATGTGTCGCGCGTCACCTCGCCCCGGCCGGCGGCCGGCTCTGGGAGGGCTTCCACCAAGCTGCCTCGATCGACGAGAGCCGCCTCTGATCGTCACCGGATGGCGACGAGGACGCCGATCTTGTCGATGCGGTGCTCGGGGTTGTCGAACTCGTCGGACCAGTAGTTGCCCGCCGCGTGGTCCTCGGGCGTGGCACAGGTGGACAGCGTGATCATCGCTCGAGTCGGCTCCTCACCCGGCCTGCCGGGGACGGGCGCCCGCTGCGCCCTCAGCGAGGCCTCCGACCGGAACGACGTTTCCCGCGTGCCGGTGATGCGATAGACGTACGTCGCCTCCTCGGTGCGCACTCGGACCCGGTCGCCCGGTTCGAGCTCGGGCAGGCTGAGAAACGCCTGCGTGGACGAGAGCCGGTGCGCGGTCACCTGGTAGTTGCCGATCCCGCCCGGCCCGGTACCGCCGCGAGGCCCGAACGGGCTGGCCGCGACACCGCCGTTCTGGATCTCGGTGCCGGGAGCGTCGTCGGTCCATCCGCGGTAGGGCACGACCTCCAGGTCGGTGACGCCGATCTTCGGGATCGACAGCTCGCCGCGCATCGGGGTGCCTTCCGAGGACAGCGGTGCTGTCTCGGTAGCGGTCGGCGACGCGGTGGGACTCGGCGATGCCGTCGCCGACGACGAGGCCGACGGTGTGGACGTGCTCTGCCCTGAAGGGGTCTCAGTGCCACACCCGCCGAGCGCCAGGGCCCCGAGGACCGCGGCGACGGCCCGGAACGATGTGATCTTCATGGCGCCGCCTCGGGCGAGCTGCTGGTGGGAGACCCACCGTACGCCGCAGGTCAGAACAGCCGGTAGAAGCGCCAGAACCCGAGCTCCTCGATCGGCAGGACCTCGAACCCGGTGAAGCCCGCCGCTTCACCGTAACTCTGTGACCGCGACGACCGCGTCGAGCCCGATGTGCTGCTTTCAGGGCCGGCGCGGTCACTGCCCTTGCGGCTCAACCCTGGCCTGTGTCCTCGAAGATCCACAGACCACTGTCGCGGTCGCTTCCGAGGATGATCGTCCGGCCGTCGCGGACGAACACCTCGACGCCCCAGAAGTTGTTGCCGCTCTCGTCGAGGTAGCCGCCGACCTCCACCAGCTCGGTGCCCTGGATCTCGAGGGCTCGGAGCCCGCCGGCGTAGTACGACAGGTACGACCGTGCCGGATCGTCCGGGTGGGTGGCGACCTCGTGTACCGTCAGGTCGCCATACCCCGTCGCGTAGGCCTCCTCGTGAGCCTCGTCGATCGCATAGGTGTCGAGCTCGGCGAACTTGCCGTTGGTCGCCGTGTTGCTGAACAGGTGGACGTAGCCCCAGCCGTCGAAGGCGGCTGTCGCATCGATGCGCTCGCCGACGGTCCCGATCGCCGGTCCGTCGGGATAGGTCCACGGCGGCGAGAACGGGCCGGTGTTGAACATCTTGTGATACGCCTCGTGGTTGGTGCAGACGCCGACCACCACGTCGACGAAGGCGCCGGATCCGCAGAACGGCGGGTTCTCGGTACCGCCATGCCGCTGGACGAAGACCACCGCGTCCCAGCCGGCTTGCACGGCCTCGTGCGCCTTCTCGCCCGGGAAGCACGCCGCCTCCGGCGCACTCGGGTCGCCGGTCGGTCCGCGCTGCAGCACCACGATGCTCTCCTCGCCCGCTGCGAGCGAGGCCTCGTAGCCCGGGATCGAGCTCGGCGACGGGATCGGTGACGAGTCCGGGCAGCCGTAGCCGCCGTAGACGACGGGTCCGTTCAGACGCTCGTCGGGGAGGACCACGATCGGGGCGGATCCGGGCACCGGTACGGACGGGTAGCCGCCGGCGAACGCGCCGCTGGAGATCCGGAAGCTGGTGGCGCCGTAGGGGGCGAAGTCCTCGTCGGTGCCGATGAAGTACTGGTTGTTCGCCGTGAACTCCGCCTGGTGCCCGTTGCCTTCCGGCGGCAGGGCGACCCCCGTCGACTCCAGCAGCTCGGGATCGGGGTTGGTGAAGTCAGTGTCACCGACCAGGGTCGGGTTGACCGGATCGGTGACGTCGAGCTGGACGTACCCGCCGTCCCAGTACGACAGCAGCATCACCCAGCGGCCGTCGATCCGCTTGACGACAACGTCGTGCAAGTTGATCTGGACGAGCCCGAGCTGGACCTGGGTGATCCCGGGGAACATGGTGTCGAGGTCGAGCTCGCGGACGAGGCGCGGGCGCTTCGGATTGGTGATGTCGAGGATGTCGACGTCGGCCGTCTCGAAGTTGTCGACCATCACCGCGTACGCCTTGGCCCCGGTGTCCCAGGCGAACGCGCTGTGGATGTCGTTCGCGTCCCCGCGCGAGATGTTGGCGCGGTCACCGAAGTGCTCGGAGAGTTTGACCGGCTTCCTCGGGTTGGTGACGTCGTACAGGGAGATCCCACCTCGGCCGTTCTTGCCGCACTGCTCGTTGTTCATCACGAGGACCTCGCCGCTGAACTTGGGCGTGGTGATCGTGACCACCTGCATCCCCTCGCCCGGTCGGGTGTCCTGGCTGGAGGGGATGAAGCCGACCTTCTTCGGATCCTCGAGATCCCTGATGTCGACGACCCAGGCGCCTGCGTCCGGCGAGGTCTGGCCGCCGACCTCCGGTCCTGCGCAGTCGGGCTCGCCCCAGTTCGCGAGGTACGCCCACTGCCCGTCCGGGCTGACGGCCACGTCGGCGACGAGCTCGGGCGCGGTGGTGAGACGCTCGACCGACAACAGGTCGATGGTGCCGAACGCCCCGGTGCCGGTCAGATGCCCCTCGGTCGGGCCGTGCTGACCGGGGTGCGAGCTCACTGACCCCGCTGCCCACAGCTGTCCGACGAGTAGTAGGGCTGCGGCGACGAACGCTGACGAAAGACGACCCTTGCGACCCATTTCGGGCTCCTCTCGGTGCCGATCGAGCGCCGATCTCCCGAGAGACGCCCGTCCTCAAATATGCCACCGCGAGCGGGAGACGATCCCCATACATATTCGGTATTTCCGCACGTGGGGGAACCCGAGCGCGGGGCGGGCGATCTCGATCACGCCGCCGCGGCGATGCGGTCAAGACAGCCGGTAGAAGCGCCAGAATCCGAAGTCTTCGATCGGGAGCACCTCGAACCCGCTGAAGCCCGCCGCCTCGCCGTAGCTCTTCAAGGTGGACGGCCGCATGACCGTTCCGGTCCCGACGCTCGGAGGCGAGGAGAGCCCGTCCGGCAGACACACCAGCAGGCTGAAGCCGTACATGATCCGCTCCAGCTCATCGCCGTCCGGAGCGAAGCTGTCCGCCACGGCCTCGTCCATCACCACCATCGATCCCCCGGGCGCGAGCGTCTTCCTGACTGCGCTGAGGACGTCGACCGGCCGCGGCATGTCATGCACACACTCGAAGGCGAACGCCACATCGACCGTCCCGTCTGGGAGCGTCGCAGCGTCCTGGCACAGGAACCGCACCCGGTCCTCGACTCCCGCCTCGCGCGCGTTCGCCACCGCCATGTCGACCGAAGGCTGGTCGATGTCGATGCCGAGGACGGTGGCCTCGGGGTAGGCACGAGCCAGGGCGATGCTCGACCATCCCCCACCGCAGCCCACGTCGAGAATCCGACAGCCTTCTGCGGACAGTGCGTCATGGACGACCGGCACGCCGGCCAGCGCCGGCCCGAGCTGTTTCTCGTACCACGGCCGATTGGCATCCGCCTGCGACTGCCGAGCGTCATCCCCCAGCTCATCCCAGCTCACCCCACCCCCGTTCCGGTACGCCTCCATCAGCCGAGGCAGCACCGGCCCCACCGCTCCGAACATCCGAGCGATGGGCACCAGATAGGCCAGGCTCGTCGGATCCGTCATCACCTCCGCCGTGCTGGCCGGGATCGCGAACCGCCGCTCATCGGGCTCACCGTCGGTGTCCGCCACCAACAACCCGCTCACCGCCTGCTGCTCGAGCCACTCCCGTGCGTACCGAACCTGCGTTCCCGTACGCTCCGTCAGCTCGACCGCACTCGCCGGTCCGTCATCGGCCAGCGAGCGATACCACCCGAGCCGGTCCCCGATGAACACCGAGACGATCTCCACCGTGCCGAGGAGCGACCCGAACAGACGCTCGGCAACCTCGTCCGCCGTCTGCTGCGATGCATCCATCGATCCACCATCGTCCGACTCACACTGCCCTGATCATTCCCGTCAGGGCCCTACCTGGTTTCAGGTACAGCACGTTCGACCGCCGTGATCGAGCGGTGGACTCTTCAGACCTAGCGACACACTGGTAGGCGACCACGCAGGAACGACTCGGTGCGCCTCACCGTCCAGCTCTGGGAGAAGTAGCCGGTCATTCTGGTGCAGGTTCGCTTCGACCCCTCTTCATAGAAGGACGTACGCCGCAGCTCGCCTCGCGCGACGGTGCCGATCTTGTAACCGCTGCTGTCGCTCGACAACACCTTCGACTGAAGGAGAGTCTTCCCGGAGCGGTTTCGCACGGCCAGCTGGATCTTGGTGTTCGCCGAGTTGCGGCAGGCGAACCAGTGCACGCCGTTGGCGGAGAAGATCGCAGTGCCCTGGGCTGGGAGCCGGTCACGGAGCTTGCTCCACATGTTCGGGCCTACGACACCGTCCACCCGCATACCCCGGGACCGCTGGAAGTTCTTTACCGCCTTCGTCGTGAGGGTGCCGTAGTCGCCGTCGCGCGCAAGGCCGCCGAGTCGTGCTGCACTCGCTGCACGCAGCCCCCGCTATTTCCTTGTTGAAGGATCAAGTGGTCACAGCTGTCGATGCTGGGGATGGCAGCGCTCGCCGGTAATGGCGACAGCGCGAATCCGGCGAACACAGCGATGACGGACGCGACAGCGCTGACCGCGAATATGACGACCCGGCGGATCGGGTGCTTCTCCATGAGCTCGACTCCTCGACGTGCCCCGAGTGGTGTGGACAGTCGGGGACGCTAGCGATCCTCGTGATCAGTGCTTACCCGTACTTTCCCCGTACCGCTTCCCGGTGCTCGTCGTCGCACTCGCCCGACGTCTACATAGCGGTGGCCACCGCAGTGAGCGGCTCGAACGTCGGCGCCAGGGTCATGAGTCGTGTCTCGGCGTCATGGTCATCCCGTCCGCTCCGAGCTGCGCAAGTGATCGCCATCGCGTCCCGCCGCGTTGTACGGTCAGTCGTCCTCCATGCGGAAGCCGACCTTGAGGCCGACCTGGAAGTGCTGGATCTCGCCCTCTTCGAGGTGGCCGCGGATCTGGGTGACCTCGAACCAGTCCAGGTGCCGCAGGGTCTGGGCCGCGCGGCCGAGGCCACTGCGGATGGCATCCTCGAGTCCGGTCTCGGAGGAACCGACGATCTCGGTGACGCGGTAGGTGTGCGAAGACATGGTGTCGCCCTTCTCTTGGTGGTTGGCTCACTGGCCCGAACGTTCCCGGCTCTGTGATCAACCATGAGCGCGTCACCGAGGCGGCGCAAGGGTTGCCGCCGCTGACCCGTCAGCCCGTCACTCCTCGCTGCGGCCGATTCCTCTTCTCCCATGCCGCCTCGGCTCTCTCCCCCGCGACGTCGTGGTGATCGCGCGGGATGCTCAGGATCGACGCGAGCTTCGATGCGCCGACAGGACCGTTCGCGCGATCGAGGTCCTTGATGCCGCGCTTGGCCGCACATTCCGCGGCGAAGGCCCAGACAGCATCGAGCTCGAGAAGATCGGCTCGTACGTCTTCCAGGGCTTGTTCGAGCCTGGGCAGGAACGTGGCTCGCTCCTCAGCAAGGAGTGCCCGTGCCTCACGCCGGGCGCGGAAAAGGGCGAGCTCGAGGTCGTGGGACTCGTCGGAGTTGAGGGCCCGGGCTAGGCGGAGCGACAACGTGGCTGCTCCACAGACGATGATCGAGGCCAAGAGCGACCACTGTTCCCACGGATCGACGTCTGATACGTAGAGCGTCGCGCCGCCGGCGACGCCGATGAGGACGAACGCGATCGAGACCGCCCCAGAGGCCATCCGAGTGGCCGGACGCCCCAGCGAGAACACCGCGACGATCACCGCTGCGACCGCAACCACCGGCGCGAGGGCTGGAGGCATCCACATCCAACCGGGTGACTCGTACCGGCCGAAGATGCCACCCCAAGCACCCGCTGCGGCGACGACAGCCAGGAGTCCGAAGCAGTTGAGCGACGTGCCCGCGTTCAGTGCCGCTCGGGTTCCGCCCTCGAGGGCGAAGCGAACCTCCTCCGCGTGACGGAAGAGGTCTCTGAGGCTCTTGTGAGTGCCGGTCTCCTCGAGGACGATCACGTCCAGGTTGGCGGCGGTGAGCTCGTTCGTGGGCGTGTTCGAGACCCTACGCTGTACGCGACCCCGTGCGGCGTCGTCGAACCTCATCACTCGTTGCCTTCCCTACGATCTCGTCTGACGTCAGGGAATCTCCCCACGACATCGGCGTCTAAACATCTCAGAAAGCAAAGATCACCGCCCCGCCAGGTCCGGGCGTCCGTGGCAGCGAGTGGGAGACTGAGCACGTGCCCTCGAAACCCGCCCCGCACGTACTCGTCCTCTTCGGCGCGACCGGCGACCTGGCCGCGCGCAAGCTGTTCCCCGGGCTCTACCGGCTCGCCCTGGCGAAGCGGCTGCCCGACCAGCTCGCGATCATCGGCAGCGGGCGACGCTCGCCCGGGACCGACGAGGACTTCCGCAGCCACGTGAACCAGGCATTGAAGGAGTTCGTCGGCGACGTCGACGAGGCCGTCGCGGGGCCGCTGCTGGAGCGGATCCGCTTCGTCGCCTCCTCTGCCGAGGACGGGTCCGCGCTGGCCGAGGCGGTGCATGAGGCCGAGGACCGGCTCGCGCTGGACAGCGGGCAGACCGTGGGCGACGTACATCGCCTTCTCTATCTCTCCGTGCCGCCGCAGGCGGTGGAGCCGATGGTCGGGATGCTCGCCCGCGAGGGGCTGAACGCCCGCAGCCGTCTGGTCGCGGAGAAGCCGTTCGGCACCGATCTCGCCTCGGCGCGCGAGCTCGACGCGGTGCTCAGCGAGGCGTTCGACGAGACGCAGATCTTCCGGATCGACCACTTCATCGGGAAGGAGGCCGTGCAGAACCTGCTGGCGCTGCGCTTCGCCAACGGACTCTTCGAGCCCGCCTGGAACCGGCACAGCATCGAGTCGGTGCAGATCGACGTACCCGAGAAGCTCACCGTCACCGGTCGCGGCAGCTTCTACGAGGGCACCGGCTGCCTCCGCGACATGGTCACCACCCACCTGTGTCAGCTGCTCGGCTTCGTCGCGATGGAGGACCCGCACGCCTTCCGGGAGGGCGCGATCCGCGCGGCGAAGGCCGCCGCCTTCGCTGCCGTGCGGCCGCTGGACCCCGAGCGCGTGGTCTTCGGGCAGTACGACGGCTACCGCGGGGAGCCGGATGTCGCCGCCGACTCCGACGTGGAGACGTACGTCGCCATCGAGGCCTGGATCGACAACGACCGCTGGCGCGGGGTGCCGTTCTACCTGCGCACCGGCAAGGCGCTCGCGGCCGGGCGGCGGACGATCACGATCCGGTTCACCGACCCGCGACACCGGTGGCTCCAGCCGGCCAACCCGGGACCGGCCCAGCCCAACGAGCTGGTCATCGAGCTCAGCGACGACGCTCGGATCGAGATCGAGGTCAGGGCCAAGAGGCCCGGCCCCGGGATGGCGCTGACCGAGGGCGTCTTCCGCCTCGACCTCGCCTGCGACGCACCGGACGCCGGGCCGCTGGAGGCCTACGAGCGGCTACTCCTCGACGTCATGAACGGCGACCGCACCCTGTTCACGAGCGCCCGCGAGGTCGAGCGGCTGTGGGAGATCTGCCAGCCGGTGCTCGAGCACCGGCCGGCCGTGGAGAGCTACCCACAGGGATCGTGGGGACCGGAGTCGGCGCTCGAGCTGCCGATCGGCGGCTGGCGGCTGGGACGGACCCCGTCGACTCGATGACCAGCTCGCCTCGCCGCCTCCTCCTCGTCGTCGACGCACCCTCGCTGCTCCACCGCAACCATCACGCGCGGGCCCACACTCGCATGGTCGACCGTGCCGGCCGGCCCGCGTGGGCGCTGCACGGCATGCTGCGGCAGATCCTCGACTCGATCGACGCCTTCGCACCCGACGCGGTGCTCTTCGGGCTCGACGACCGCGCGGCATCCGTACGCAGGGATGCCTATCCCGACTACAAGGCCGGGCGCGCGGAGAAGGATCCGATGCTGGTGGAGCAGCTCGGCCGGGCCGGTGCGATGCTCGACGCTCTCGGGCTCGCGACCCTCACTCCCCCAGGCCTCGAGGCCGACGACGTGAACGCCTCCGCCGCGGCGTGGGCGGTCCGCAACGGGTGGAACTGCGTCGTGATCACCTCCGACCGCGACGCGTTCGCGCTGATCAGCGAGCACACCCAGGTCCTACGGCTGATCAACGGCGGCATCAACGGCTCTCCCCTGCTCAATCCCGCGCGTCTGTATGCGATGTACGGCGTTCCCGCCTCCCGCTATCTGGAGTACGCCGCCCTCCGCGGTGACGCCAGCGACAACCTACCCGGCGTCAGCGGCATCGGCGAGAAGACCGCCGCCGCGCTCCTCGACCAGTTCGGCCCCATGGACGGCGTCTGGGCCGACATCGCCGACAACGACGGGCAGAAGGTGATAGAAGTCCTCGACGCGTGGGCGGCCGACACCGGCGTACGCCGCATCGGCGCACGCGTCGTCCGCGCGCTGTCCGCGCCGGGCGCCCGGGAGCGCTACGACTTCAACCTGCGGATCATGACCTGCCGCGACGACCTCGACCTCCGGCTCACGCCGGACATCCCCGGCACCCCTGGCCTGCTCCCGCTCGACATCGACCGCGTCACCCGGGTCGTGGGCTTTCTCGGCGTCGAGGCCACCACGGCCGTGGCACAGCGGGTGCTGAGCACGAACCCCGCTTCGACTTCGTTCTAGAGGGTCGAGTTCCACGCCCGGGTGGCGGTCTTCTCCGCCTCCGGGCGCGCCGCGTCGATCTGGTCCGTGCACGTGGCGCCCCGCCGGGAGAAGTCCGTGTTTGCCACCGTGCCTCGACCGGTCGCCGTCGACCGGATCCAGGCGACGATCGTCCCCTTCTCGTTCTCGTTGCCGCAGTCGTACGGCGCGGAGACGACACCGACCAGCCGCGTCCCTGACCAGCCGACATCGCGCAGCATGGTCATCACCCGGTCGAGCTCGCCCGGACGGAAGTCGCCTTCCGGCTTCGGGTAGGCGAGGACGTACGCTCCGCCGTCGTCGATCCCGACCAGGTCAGGCCCCCACATGATCACGTAGCCGAGCTTCGCTATCTCGGCCAGCTTCGGCGCGACCCGGGCCACCTCGGACGGTCGGTCCACGATCTGGGCCGGCCCCGCGCCGTCGCCGTACCACTCGACCGGCTCCGGCCAGGTCACGGCGAGCTGGAGCTCGGGTCCGATCTCGACCGCGGCAGCTCCGACCGCCCCGACCTCGCTCAGCGTCGCGGTCTCGGCGGTGATCTCGGTGAGACCCATGTCGATGTCGGTCACGGCTGTCGCGCCGGCGTCGCGGAGGCTCCTGGCGGCAGCCAGGGCGGGTTCGATCCGCTGGCCCTGGCCGCCCGAGTACGTGGCCGCCTCCGGGTCTGCACCGACCTCGATCCGAGCGACCTCCCCCTTCTCGAGGACGCGCTCGACGGCGCGCCAGACAGTGGGCGCGTCGCGCTCGTCGCCGACAGACGTGCGAAGGTCGTCGGATCTCCGACGGCCTTGCGCCTTGGCTCTGATCGGCAGCGACCAGCGCGATCACCTTCTGCGCGGCGGCGACCCGGGCACTCGGATCGCCGACCGTCACCCGCACCTGAGGCTGCACCGGCTGATCCACGAGGTTGATCCTCTCCACCTCGGTCTCGCGCAGGGCTCCGTACGTCACCAGAGCGGCCGCACCCTCGCCGCTGTTGCCACGGATCTCGATCTCGGCAACTCCGAGGCGCACCACCCATCGATCACGCGCCGACCCAGCACCTAAGCGCTCGAGGACCTTCTCCGCCTGCTCGACCGTGATCCCGTCAGCCAGCACGACTCGCTTCTCGTCGGCGTCGACGTCGCGTACGCCGCCCATCTGTGCGACCTCGTCCATCAGCCGCCGCTCGACCTGCTCGTCCGAGCCCCACCACCGGACACCGCCGACAACAGCGCCCGCGATCAGCACAGCCACAGCAACCACCGCGAACCAACGCCCCCGAGTCATGGCCTGATGCTCGCACAGCACGTCAGAGACGGACCACGAGACTCTCTCTACCCGATGTGATCGAGGGCCCACCGCTCTTGGAGGTCGGCGACCAGCTTCTCGGCTTCACGGGTGTCGGGTGCGCCCGCGGTCGCGAGGCTGGACTGCGAGACCACCAGGTATCGATCACCGCCGTCCAGAACGAGCTCACGCAGGGCGTCGACCCACCCGGACTCGGTTGCAAGCACTCAGGCGACCTCGGGCGCCAGACCGGCGCGGGCCGCGGGATCCGCGGGGCGAGCAGCAGGGACGAACGCACCGGAGAGCGCGGCGTCGAGGTCGGCCATCAGGTCCTCCGGGTTCTCCAGGCCGATCGAGAGACGGACGAGATTGGCGGCGGGCTTGGCGTGGGCCTCGACCGGGCGGTGGGTGAGGCCGGCGGGGTGCTGGATGAGGGAGTCAACACCACCGAGGGAGACGGCATGGGTGAAGAGCTCGACCGAGGAGGTGAGCCGGGCAGCGGCTTCGTACCCGCCGCGGAGCGCGATCGTCACCATGGCTCCGGGGCCGCTCATCTGCTTCCCGACCAGGCCCCGGTCGTCATCGAGACCAGGGAAGTGGACCTGTTCGACGGCCCGGTGGGATCGCAGCCAGGTCGCGATCGAGACCGCGCCGGCCTGCTGGGCGCGGACACGGGTGGGGAGGGTGGCGAGGCCGCGGTGCAGGAGGTAGGCGCCCAGCGGGTGCAGGAGGCCACCGGTGACCGCGCGGACCTGGCGCAGCCGGGCGGCGGTCTCCTCGTTGCAGGCGATCACGCCGCCGACGACGTCGCCGTGGCCGCCGATGTACTTGGTCGCGCTGTGCAGTGACATCGCCGCGCCCAGCGTGAGCGGGTTCTGCAGGACCGGTGTCGCGAACGTGTTGTCCACGAGCACCGGTACGTCACCGGCTGCTGCCACGACGCCGGCGATGTCGACGAGGTCCAACGTCGGGTTGGCCGGGGTCTCCAGCACCACCAGGGCCGTGTCGGCCCGGACCGCGGCGGCGACCTCGTGCTCGGCACAGAACGTCACCTCCACTCCCAACAGACCGGAGGCGAGCAGGTGGTCGGTGCCGCCGTACAGTGGGCGGACGGCGACGATGTGCCGCTTCCCGCTGAAGGACGTGCTCGCGATGATCGCTGCGGTCATAGCAGCCATGCCTGACGCGTACGCGACCGACGTCTCGGCGTGCTCGAGCTTCGCCAGCGCCGACTCGAACCGCGCGACGGTGGGGTTCCAGAGCCGCTGGTAGACGTACCCGCCCTCCGGGTTCGGGTGGCCGCCCGTCGCCATGGCCGCGTACGACTCGCCACCGCGCTCGATGTCGGGCAGCGGGTTGGTCGAGGAGAGGTCGAGCGGCAGGGCGTGGACACCGAGCATCGCCAGGTCTTCCCGGCCGGCGTGGACGGCGAGCGAGTCGAGGTGGGGGTTCACAAGCGGCATGCCAAGATGGTGGCGAGAATCACAACTTCTGACCACACCGATTGCCGAAGATCCCAGCGATCCTGCGATCTTGCCGCTTTCGAACAACACAACCAGCGACCAGGGGTGTCCCAGTTGGCGAAAGTGCAACCCTCCCTCGACTCCGTCGACCGCCACATCCTGAGCGAGCTCGGAGACAACCCCGAGCTCACCAACAAAGCCCTCGCGGCGCGTCTCGGACTCGCCGAGTCGACCTGCGCCTACCGGCTACGTGCCCTGCGCGACAACGGCGTCATCACCGGCCGCCGCCTCGACGTCGACGTCCGTTCCCTCGGCTACCCGCTGCAGGCGGTCATCAAGGTCCGTCTCGGCAGCCACAGCAAGGAGCACGTCGAGAAGCTCTACGACGACCTGGCGACGACTCCCGGCGTGATCCAGGCCTTCCACGTCGCCGGCGCGGACGACTTCCATCTCCACGTCGCCGTCGAGGACGCCGAGGCGCTGCGCGACTTCGTGCTGCAGCACGTGACGGTCCATCGCGTCGTTCGACAGACCGAGACGCAGCTCGTCTTCGAGCTCCGCGAGGGCCCGGGCGTGCTGCCTCGAGAGAGCGTCTAGTCTGACCGACCTCAGCCCCTTCCCGGCCCCGGGTCTCAGCGCCCCCGACCGAGCGAAGCCCGGGCGAGCTGGGCGACCCGTACGTTGCTGATGCCCGTCTCTGCCGCGATCCGGCCGAACGACCAACCACGACGCCTCAGCATGCGGACGGCCTGCGCGCTCTCCTCGTGCAGGTCCTCGAGGCGCTTGTCCACCGTGCAGCGGAGGCGCTCGAGGTCGCGAAGAGCGGCGACCGGGTCATCGATGCCCGTGTCCACGGACACGGGTGCCTCCGACCTGCGCGTCGGGGACGCCCCCGGAGCCAGCGCGGCCGGCGGGTTGAACGCCCAGAGCGTGTAGTCATCCGCCCAGCGGATGAATCGAGCCATGCGAGTCTCACGGCGGACCGTGGGCGGGACGTCGGTGTTCCGAGCGGGGCGTGTTTCGACTGCCATCTTCGCCTCCTTCACTGGAGCTGCAGGGTCTGAAGGATCCTCGGTATCCAGCATGCCGGGCAGCGATGACTGCGCCGTTGAGCCCTGGTAACGCGCAGGTAAGGACTCGGTCGCTCCGTATCCCGGATCCTCTGCAGCGCAGCGGGCACCTACAGCCTCATCCGATGATCGCCAGCGTGATGGCGGCCGCACCGAAGAGGACGTCCAAGACGATGCAGAACTCGGCCATCGACCGCGGGACCACCGCGTCGCGGCGCCAGTGGAGGTAGTCCCAGGCCGCATGGCTGGCGAGCGCGACACCTGCCAGAGCCAGGCCTGTTCGGGGCGAGATCAGCACGGCTACGACAGCGAGGCCACCGAAACCGACCATCGCGAACCCCTCGGCAGAAAGCCAGCGGACGGGGGCTCGGCGCAGCAGACCGACCACGACGAGGACCACGGCGAAGACCGCGAGGCCGAGCCACCACGGCGCGCCGGCCAGCTCGCTCAGGATGGCCACGATCGAGCCGACGAGGATGTTCGCCCAGGCGATCCAGCGCAGACCGAAGGCGGCCGCGGCCAGGTAGCAGCTCGCGGCGACGGTGACGGTGAGGGCGACCGCGTCGGTCGCCGCTCCCGTGACGATCTGGAAGGTCGCGGCTGCCAGCCCGAGCGCGGCCGGCCAGTGTCCCCAGAGCGGGCGCTTCAGGGACGCCGGCGCAGCGTGAGCGGTCGTTGTCGAGTTCATGGGGTCTCCCGCAGTCGTCATGTCGGTTGTCGAACAGCGATGTTCGAGATAATCTCGAACAGCAATGTTCATGTTAGCGGAGGAGGCCTCATGACCGACACGACTCACGACCCCACCACGGGACAACCCGCGGACCCTCGCCGATGGCGGCTGCTCGGACTGCTGGGACTGGCGCAGTTCATGCTCATCCTCGACGTCACCGTGGTGGCGATCGCGCTGCCGCACATGGGCGCCGACCTCGGCCTGGGGCGTGATGCACTGACCTGGGTGGTGAGCGCGTACACCCTGGCGTTCGGCGGCCTGATGCTGCTCGGCGGCCGGGCGGCCGACCTGTTCGGCCCGAAGCCGGTGGTGCTGGCAGGCCTGACCGTCTTCACCGTGGCCTCTCTGGCCACCGGTCTCGCCACCAGCGCGGAGCTGGCGATCGGCGGCCGGGTCGCCCAAGGTGTCGGGGCGGCGATGCTCTCCCCCGCTGCCCTGTCGACGGTCGTCCGGCTCTTCGACGGCGACGAGCGCAACCGTGCGCTCGGGATCTGGTCGGCTCTCGGCGCAGGCGGCGCGGCGATCGGTGTGCTTCTCGGCGGCGCCCTGACCGCCGGACCGGGCTGGGAATGGGTCTTCCTGATCAACGTGCCCGTCGGCGCGGTCGTCGCGGTCGTGCTGGCCCGACTGCTGCCGCCGCTGCCGGCATGGGGAGGCAACGTACGTCTCGACCTCATCGGTGCTCTGATCGTCACCGCCGCGACCGGGCTCCTGATCCTCGGCTTCATCGAGGCCGGCGACGGCGGCTGGACCTCACCCCGCACGGCCGGACTCGTCCTCGCCGGCATCGTCGGCTACGTTCTGCTGGCCGGCTGGCTGAGGCGTACGCGACACCCGCTCATCGACCCGGCGCTGATCTCGCGGCGACCCGTCCTGTCCGGCACGTTCGTGCTGTTCGTCGCGACCGCGCTGATGGTGGCGGTGTTCTTCCTCGGCACGTTCTACCTGCAAAGCTCCGCCGGGCACGGCCCGCTCACCACCGGGCTGCTGTTCCTGCCGGTCGCCGCGGCGACCATGGCCGGCGCACAGCTGGCCGGCAGGTTCATCGGTCGTGTCGGTGCCCGCACCCTCGGCGTCGTCGGGCTGCTCGTCGCCGGCGCCGGGCTCGTCGTGCCTGCGATCAGCATGAGCACGGTCACGACCGTGGTCGCGGTCAGCATCGGGTCGGCCGGCCTGGGCGTGCTCTTCGTGGTCGCCTCGGCGACCGCGCTCAGCCAGGTCGAGCCGCACCTCGCCGGCGTCGCCTCCGGCATCCTGAGCACCTTCCACGAGCTCGGCGCCTCGCTCGGCGCCGCAGTGATGTCCGGCGTCGCCGCGGCCAGCCTCGTCGAGGGCACCACCGCCGGCTTCGAGCGGGCCTATCTCGTCGCCGCCCTGATCGCAGCACTCGCCGCCCTCCTCGCGGGGGCGCTGATCCCCGGCCGCCCAGCACCCGCCACCGCCGAGATCCACCAGGAGACCGCGTCATGACGAAGCCCCGCCGACCGAGATCCCGCGCGCTGACGTTCGCGCTGCACTACCTCCAGATGATCGTCGCGATGGTCGTCGGGATGATGCTGCTCTACCCGCTGTGGATGCTCGCCACCGCCGGCCTGCCCGCGGACGCATGGGTGCATCGCGCCGACGTCGAGTCGCTGGTCATGGCCACCACGATGGTGATCCCGATGGCCGCCTGGATGCGCTTTCGCGGACACGGCTGGCGGCCGGTCGCGGAGATGTCGGCCGCGATGTACGCGGGCTTCGTCGCCCTCTTCCCGTTGTTGTGGCTCGGCGTCATCGATGCCGACGGCCTGATGCTGCTCGGCCACGTGCTGATGCTCCTCCTCATGCTCGCCGCGATGCTCGCGCGCCCCGGCGAGTACGGGGGCCATGCCCACCACGCGCACGCCCAGCGGGACGTGATGCGAGCCCAGTAGACCTAACCTGTACTCTGATGTTCATCATCTCGTGGGAGGTTCGCCGATGACGACCCTGAAGCGCGCCGACGCGCGTAAGAACATCGAGTCGATCATGGATGCGGCGACGGCCTGTCTCGCCCGCGATCCGGACGTGAGCGTGGCCGAGATCGCCAAGGCGGCAGGCGTCGGCCGGGTCACGCTCTACGGCCACTTCGAGTCCCGGGCCACGCTGGTCACCCAGGTCGTCGAGCGCGCCATCCAGCAGTCCGACGAGGCGCTCGGCGCGGTCGATCTCGGCGGTGATCCCCGCGCGGCGCTGACCCGGCTCCTCGAGGCCTCCTGGCAGCTGACGCAGCAGTACGGCGCGCTCATCGTCGCCGCCGAGCAGAGCATGCCCCACGAGCAGTTCCAGGCGGCCCATCTCGGACTGATCGACCGCTGGAAGCCGCTGATGGAGCGGGGCCGTCGCGACGGCAGCTTCCGCGACGACCAGCCCCTCGAGTGGCAGCTGACCCTGCTCCAGAGCGTCCTCCACGCCGCTTCCGGCGCCGTCTACCGCGGTGACATCAAGGCGTCCGAGGCGGCCGGGCTGATCGACGGCACCATCCAGGCGGCTCTCACCCCTCCTGGCGCCCCAAGCGACTGACAGACGCTCACTCGGGGAGGTTGCCGACGGTCGCGTGCTCGGACCCGAAGTAGCTGGTCAGCAGCCTGTCCGCGTTGCGGTGCCCTCGCCTCTCCAGACGAGCCCGCCCCTGCGCCGACCGGCCGAGGACCCGGTATCTGAGCAGGTTCATCGGCAGCACGTACGCGTGTGCCCACGGCGGCCTGGCCGGAAGGCCGAGCTCGCTCATCGACCTGGTGCCGAGGAAGACGGTCAGCATCGAGAGCAGCCGCTCCCGCTCGTACCAGCCACGCGCCCGCTGCAGAGCGCCCGGCCATCCCGGATACCGCCGCTCCCGCTGCACCTCGACCGCCGCCTGCGCCAGCTGCGGTCCGGCATCGGAGATCTCCGCCTGCGAGAGCAGCACGTGGTAGTTGATCCGGTGGCGCTCCCACTCGCTGTCGACGAGGAAGTCCTCGTCGACGCCCATCAGCCAGCCGACGTACTTCCACAGGTGCATCAGCGCCCGGGCGTCCTGCCGGGAGACCGGCACGCCGAGCGCCCGGCACCCGATGATGAGGACGCCGTCGAACAGGCCCAGCGTGGCCGCCTGGTCGGCCTGGTTGATCGGCAGCCCCCACCGAGCCGTGTCCCACCGTTGTTCGAACCCGGCGTTGACCAGCGCATGCATGGCCCGTACGTGGACGGTGAGGCGCCACGCCTCCCCCGACCTCGAACCCGAGCCCGGCGGCCGTAGCGCACCCGGCCGGCGCAGGCTCACCGCCCAGTGCTGGGTCTCGGCCAGGCGACGCCGGGTGGTGCTGCCGGTCAGACCACCGGTGGCGACGAGCAGGTCGGGCGGACCACCGAACCGGTAACCGCTGATCAGCGAGAGCTGCAGGAGCACGTCGGCGGCGTTCTGGCCGAGCCGCGTGAACCCGCGACCACCCTCGTCGACGAGGTCCCAGTCGACCCAGTCCGGGGTGTCCTCGACCCGGGCGAAGAACTCGGCGAGCGCCGGAGGCGGGGACTCCACCGCCGCGACACCGTGCTCCAGAGCCGTACGCAGCTGGGTCATCGTGACCTTGCCTGGCGCCCCGGCTCGCATCCGGATCGCCTCCGCCAGGCGCGCACCGGGCTCGTCCCGCTCGTTGAACGCCCGCCCGATCCGCTCCATCAGGCCCTCGTCGACCTCGGTGACGCGTCCCAGGAGTCGCAACGGCCTGCCGAGACGGCGGCCGCGCGCCTCTCCTTCGCGAAAGCGGGTGGGGAAACCGCTGGGTTGGGTGCCCTGCTGCGCGAGTGTGGTCATACCTCCAGCGTGATGCGAGCAGAAGCTCGCTTTCAATTCGCGTTCCACCTACGGTTACGACATGCGCAAGACACCCAGGCAGGCCCGCTCGAAGGCGACGGTCGAGCGCATCCTGACCGCCGGACGGCAGGTGCTCGTCGACGACGGCTACGAGTCGTTCTCGACCAACCGCGTCGCAGCCGCCGCGGGGATCAGCCCAGGCTCGCTCTACCAGTACTTCTCCGACAAGGCCTCGATCCTCGACATCGTGATCAGCCGCTATTGGGAGGACGTCTCCGAGCGCACCGCCTCGGCACTGGCACTCCACGCGAGCACCACCGGCACACCGGCGATCCGGTCGGTCGCCGACGCGCTGCTCGCCGGGCTGGAGCAGGATCCGACCCTCCTGCGCGTCCTGACCGAAGAGCTCCCCGCCTCCCGCAACCGGGACCGCCACGCGGCACTCGTCACCCGCGTACGCGACCTCACCGCCGCCTACCTGCACGCCGGGGCGGTCGCGAGGAACCGCCCCGACGCGCACCTCACCGCATGGGTACTGGTGGTGGCGATGGAGAACATCGCACTGCGCTGGGTGCTCGACCGACCGCCCTACCCGCGCGAGGCCGTGCTGGAGGAGATGGTTGCCCTCACCGTCGGCTACCTGAGTCAGACCGATCTCAGCGGCGTTCGGTGAGATGGATGGTGACGCTGTCACCGGCGGACTTGCCGAGCGCCTCGCGGAGCTCGGCCTTGAGCGGCAGCTTGTGGGTGCCGTCGCCGAGGGCCATGAAGGAGGCCTCGAAGGGGTGGGCGTCGATCGTCCCGGCGACCCTGACGAGGCCGCGGGTGCCGAAGAAGTCCGCGGTCCAGTCGGTGACCACGTAGGTCCAGCCGCCCTTGGCCTCGCTCCGGGTCAGCGTCGCGGTGAAGGTCTTGTCGATCGGGGTGCTCATGACGCCTGCTCGATGATCACGAAGCGGTTCCCATCGGGGTCGTCGAAGGAGAACATCGGCGGTACGCCCGGCCAGAGCAGCAGCTCGCCGACGCTCACACCGCGCGATCCGAGCGACTCGCGCTCGGCGGCTGCATCGGGGACGTTGAACCGGATCCCGGTCTCGGTGATCTCGCCCGCCTCGCGGTCGCCGGCGACCAGCGCGAGAGTGACGTCGCTTCCTCGTGGCGCGACCTCGATCCAGCGGGTCGGCCCGTCGACGTCGAGCCGTACGTCGAAGCCCAGGGTGTCGCGGTAGAAGCCGATGGCCTTGTCCTGGTCGGCGGTGGTGATGCCGACGGTGCGGATATCGGTGATGGTGCTCATCAGGGTTCCTCTCGGTCGATGACGTCGACGGGGCGTCAGCTGGGTCCGTACATCTGCGATCCCGGGGTGGTCAGGGTCTCCCCCGTCTCCAGCCACGTCTTGAGACCGGACAGGATCATCGGCCAGCCGCCGTAGAGCTCCGGGGGCGCGTCGCCGCGCAGCTGGTCGTGGGTGACGGTGAGGCGACAGGAGTCGCCGACGGGCTCGATCTCCCAGGTCACGCGCGTGGTGCCCTGCTCCTCGGCGGCCTCGGACCAGAGCGTGCGCATCGACTGGACCAAGCGCTTCGGCGGCTCGACGACGACGTTCTCACCCTCGGCGAGCGGCCGCTCCGAGCCAGGGTGCACCATGGCGAAGCCCGACCCCGGAGTCCAGTCGGAGTGGACGCCGGCACCGAAGTGGTACTTCGCGCGGATCTGCGGGTCGGTGATCGCCTCCCACAGTCGCTCCGGGGTGGTGCGGATGTAGATCTCGAAGACTTTCTCCATCGTGCGCTCCAGGTCTCGTTTGAGGTCGGCGAGGCCGCTCGCCCAGGTCTCGGTGTATTTCGTCACCCAACGGTCATGGATCTCGCGGATCGGCACCACGTTGAGGAAGTGGTGCTTCTCGCGTCCCCTGCGGGCGACCACCACCAGGCCCGCCTCCTCGAGGATCGCCAGGTGCTTGGCGACTGCCGGGCGAGTCATGGCATGGCGACTCACCAGGGAGGACAGCGTCTGCCCGTCGTCCTGCAGAAGTGCGTCGAGCAACGCCCGCCGAGTCGGGTCACCGAGAGCTCGAAACACCTGTTCCACAGCCCGACAATAGGAAACCATTTGGTTTCATGTCAAGGAAGACGGCAGGCCGGACCAGACAGAGCCGCCGCGCCTACGACTCCTCGGGCCGATACAGCGCCGTCATCTTGCCCTTCGGGTCGAGCCGCGCGAGGACGGCGTCGCCGACCTCGGTCAGCTGTCGAACCTGCTCTGCGGACAATCCGTCGAGCACATGGCTGCGTACGTTGGCCACATGGCCGGGCGCAGCCGCGACGACGGCGTCCCAGCCGGCCGCAGTGAGCCGGGCATTCGTGGCGCGCGCGTCCTCGGGGCACGGAAACCGCTCCACCAGACCGCGCTCCTCCAACCGTCGCACGACGTGCGACAGCCGCGCCAGCGTCGCGTTGGTGCGATGGGCCAGGGCCGTCATCCGCAGTGTCCGGTCGTCCGCCTGGGACAGCACAGCCAGGACGAAGTACTCGAAGTGCGTCAGCCCGGCCTCACGCCGGAGCTGGGAGTCGAGGACCCCGGGCAGCAGCTCCACGATCGCGATCAGACGCAGCCAGGCGGCCATCTCGTCCTCATCCAGCCAGACATCGTCCACAGATTCCATGGTAGCCCGCCAACTTGTCGCTACAACCAAAAACTTGACGCTACAACCATGCCGTGAGAGTTTTGTTTTAGATACAACCTTCCGTCCGAGGAGCCCACCATGAGCGTCCACCCGGTACGCCTCAACCACGCCGTCTTGTTCGTCGCCGACCTGGAGCGCAGCATCGCCTTCTACGAGGCCGCCTTCGGGATGACGGTCATGGCGCGCGAGCCCCGCGCCAACGCGGCGTTCCTGCGGCTGCGGCGGTCTGGCAACCACCACGACCTCGGGCTGTTCGGGGTCGGCCCTCAGTCGCCGCGCCCGCGTGGCTCCCTCGGTCTCTACCACCTCGCCTGGCAGGTCGACACGATCGACGAGCTCGAGCAGGCGCGGCTGACCCTGGCCGAGCTGGGCGCCTTCACCGGCGAGTCCAGCCACGGCGCGACCAAGAGCGTCTACGGCGCCGATCCCGACGGCAACGAGTTCGAGGTGATGTGGATGCTGCCGCGGGCCGAGTGGGGCGACTTCGAGAACGCCGCTCCCGTCGACCGGCTCGACCTGGCCAAGGACGTCGCCCGATGGAGCGGAGTCCGTACGGCCGCCGACCTGAACCAGACCGAGGACGGATGAGCGCCCCGGCGCTCACGGCGAGCCGCGGGAGGGCGCGCGGGCCGTCGTGCACCGGGACCCCGGCGGCTACGGCATCACCACGGCCGCGCCCGACCAGCTCGGATCGTGGGTCGACGCCTGCGTACCTGATTTCTGAACACCCCTGCACAACGAGAGAAGGAACCCCATGAAACTCGGACAGTCGCTCCCTGCTCCCGCCACCGACCTCGGTCTGCTCGCAGCCCGGCTCCTCGTCGGAACCGTCCTCATCGCCCATGGCTGGCAGAAGTTCGCCACCTACACGCTCGACGGGACCGCGCAGTCGTTCGAGGCGATGGGCGTCCCGGCCGCTCAGGCGGCCGCGACCTTCGCCGCGCTCGTCGAGCTCGCCGGGGGTGTGCTGCTTCTGCTGGGTCTCCTCACGCCGGTCGCCGCGGCTCTGGTCGTCGTCGACATGGTCGGCGCGTTCTGGTTCGCCCACCGCAGCTCCGGCGTGTTCGTCGACCAGGGTGGCTGGGAGC